>DATFEW010000151.1:0-3121 GCA_035250805.1 Pyrinomonadaceae bacterium | reverse complement strand
GGCGTTTTTGTGACCTCGCCAGCCTTCATCGCGAAGATCGCATTTTCAAGCTCTTCGTTTGTCGATGCGGACGGCCCCTCGCCGAGCGGCGAACCAAGGATAAAGCTCTTTGACTCCTGCGATTTCAACCCCCTGCTGGTTGCGGCTGCTACCAACGCACCGGCGTTTGGAGCACCCGCGATCTGCTTCGCGATCTCCTCTACCTGCGCTCGCGCCTTTTCCAGTTTTACAAGCTCCGTGACCTGTGCCTTAACTTCGTCGAATTCGGAGTCGCGTGGACCTTTCTGGTCAATAAGCATCGGGATGGCGAACCCGTCGGGGATCGGTGTTTTTTCTCCGACGTCCTGCGGATTTTCAAGCGGAGCAATGCCTTCCTCGAACTGCGGCGAATTACCGATCTTGTCTACCGTATCGCCGGGCTTGACGTATCCGGTTTCGCGGACCATATCGGCTACGCTCATATTCGCCTGGGCAGCAAATTCCTGCGCTGTTTTCTGCGGATCTTTTGTTTGCTTTAACGATTCGGAGGCTTTCTGAGCAAGCTCCGCAGCCGCACCGTATGCCCTACGGTTCCGCAAACTGACCTCGATCTCCTTCTTCGCAGCCTCGAACGGTTTTGGAACGTCCTCACCGCGGCGGAGAACGAAATACCTGCCTTTATAGTTGATCGGTTCGGTGATCTCGCCGGGCTTCATTGCCAGAAGCTGCTGATAAGGATCTTCCTTGTTGCTCGGATTCTCTCTGACAATGCCGGGGATCTTGCCTCCGTTCATTGCTGTGCCCGTATTTTCCGATTGGCCCTTCGCGGCCTCTGCAAATTCTTCTTCGCTCACCGTTCCGTCCTGGCGAAGTCGGGTCACGAGGTCATTTGCCTTTTGATAGGCCTGGCCTTCAAGCTCCGGCTTCGCGACCTTGAAAACGATCTCTTGCCCGTTCACGCCCGCCTTCTTTTTATCGATCGGAAGGGCCTCGTATTCTGCACGCAGATCGGCGTCGGATATATTGAGCTTCTCACCGATCTTCGCCGTGTTTATGAATACGTACTTGATCTTTTTCTGCGGGACATCAATATGAAAGCTTTGTTTATTCTGGTCGTAATAGGCCCTCAGCTCTTCCTCGCTGGGCGTGATGCCCTTTGCAACATCCTGCGTGTTTACCGTTACGTAGTTGAGGTCGAATTTGCTGTTCTTCTGTTGATATTCCTTCAGGACCTCTTCCTCGGAAACAGAGACGCCCGACGTTATCAGTGCCTGCAGCTTCCTTGCGCTGATATCGTCGCGAACGCTTTCCTCAAACGCCTTAACGCTCCCGTATCGCTCGATAATGCTTTGTTCGTAGCGCTTCTGATCGAACGGTTTCCCGTCTTCGGGTTTGAACTGCTCGCGAATTGCCGCCGCAACTTCGGCATCCGATGCCGTGAGTCCCAGCTTGTCCGCCTCAACCCGTGAGATCTTGTCGCCGATCATCCCATTGACGATCATCTTCGCCGGAAACGGCCGGCCCTGGCTGAACTGGCTGTAAACCTCGCGTTGGCGCGCGATATCGCCGACAGTGATGGTTTCCCCGCTCACCGTCGCAGCCGCCTCGGTACTCTGGAGCGGATTCGCGGAGATATTGTCGCGCGTCGGTGCATAAAAGAAGACGAGACTCGCAACCATCAGTACCGCGAACAAAAGTAGAACGAAATTACGGGTCTTTTCGAGACGGTTGAATAGCTTTAACATCGTAAATTACCTATGAAAAACGGGTATCCGGGCCGTAGGGGCAAACTGTGATTTTAACAAAAACGGCAATGAAGTCCAACGGAGGCGCCTTCGTGTTAGATGCTGGCCAAAGAGAGTACGGCTTGCAGTTTTTGGGCGTTTAGCCGATGATTTGTCGATATATTAGGGACGTAATGCCGTACAAAAAGATCAATTCGGTCGGGATCGTGGTAAAACCCGGTGATGACGCCGCTCGCAGGACCGCCGACGAACTTTCCGCGTGGCTCACCGGACGAAAAGTCGCGTTGGCGAGCAAGCCTTTTGTCTCTGAAAAGGGTGCGGACGAGTGGCCGGAAGCAGCCAATGCCGACCTTATCGTTGTTCTCGGCGGCGACGGAACCATGCTGGCAACTTCGCGTTTGGTCGGAGATGCGGAAGTTCTCGTTCTCGGCGTGAACTACGGCGGGCTCGGTTATCTGACGGACTTTCGTATTGAAGAAATGTACACAGCGCTCGAATCGATCCTTGAAGGAGATTTCGAGGTCGACCGCCGTGTTCAACTCGACGCCGAGCATTTTCGAGATGGGATTGCCCTCGCTAAAGGCCGCGTTTTAAACGACATCGTTATAAACAAGGCAGCCATCGCACGGATCATCGAGATCGAGGTCAAACTGAACGGCCTTTTTGTCAATTCATTCCGTGCCGATGGCCTGATCGTCGCCACCCCAACCGGTTCGACCGCGTACAATCTTTCCGCGGGCGGGCCGATCGTATATCCCTCAATGAACGCGGTCGTACTAACACCGATATGCCCGTTCACACTAACGAATCGCCCGATCGTCGTCCCCGACCGCGCCGAGATCGAGTTAAAACTCCCGGGCGATCACAAAGGCGTGCTCCTTACCCTGGACGGCCAGACCGGCATTCCACTCAATAGCGGCGATACCATCACGATCCGGAAGAGCGAAACAACGTTCAACCTGGTCCAGCCGCCGAATAGGAATTATTTTGATGTGCTGCGAAACAAGCTGAAGTGGGGAAGATAAAAAGTTAGCCACGAATTACACGAATTCCACTAATGAAAATCTGTGATTGATTAGTGAAATTCGTGCAATTTGTCGCTAACCCTTCTCGAAAAGGGAGACCTCCCCGTCGCCGGCGGGTTCCATACCCTCGGGCCACCATTGAAACTCGCTCAGATCGCATTTCCCTGATTTGCTAAATACGACGCCCTCCTGCTCAAGCATCGACTGCTGTAAATTCATGGGCATTGTCAGTCGCCCCGTTGAGCATTTTCCCTGCGAGTTGATCACGCGCTGCCACGGCACGCCGTCATCGGATCCGTGCATTACGTACCCTACCGTTCGTGCCGTGTATCCTTCGCCCAAAATCACCGCGATTTGGCCATACGTCATCAC
>DATFEW010000141.1:0-9110 GCA_035250805.1 Pyrinomonadaceae bacterium | reverse complement strand
TTGCGTTCCCGCCGCTTTCGCAGATTACCATCGCGCGGGACCGAGGTCGAATCGACAATCGAATCATCGAGCCCCGCGACGGAAGATCCGTTTTGCTTCGATTTGATGGGCTTAGGTTCAGGCGGCTTCGCATTATCGATTTCAACCTTACCGCCGCAGTGGTAGCAATAAAGTGAAGCAGCGCGAAGCTCCGTGCCGCACGCCTTGCAGACCTCTTCAGAAATGACCTCATTTCTAACTGTCACTGCTAATTTCGTCTGATCGCCGAAGAAATGTTTTCGATCGCCTGCGACATTTCTTTCGGTGTCTTCGGATAGAATGCCGAACCGCCAGTTTCTTTAGCAAGTCGCTCGAGCAATTTTGTGTTCAATTTCTCGTCGGCCATGCCAACGACGACGATCTTAATATTTGCGTCTTTCGCCTGCGCAACCACTGTTTCTATCTTTGCCTGGCTGTTGCTTTCGTCACCGTCGGTGATAAGCAACAAGGCCCGTGTCCGGCCAGCTTCCTTTTTGGCGTTTGCAGACAAATATTCAAGCGATAGACGTACGGCATCCAGTAAGGCGGTTGCCCCACCCTGAATCGACATGTTTTCAGCGGCGTCAATGATCTCTCGCTTATCGGATGTCATATCTTGCCGAACGAAAGTTTTTGATGCGTCGATAAAAGTTACAAGGAACGACTCATCCGACTCCGCATTCCTTTCAACGACCGATCGGACAAGGTCTATTGTTCGTTCAAGCAATGGACGATACGACCCTGAGTTATCAACGACAAATCCGTAGCTGACAGGTGATGCCGGTTTCGCGGGCGGCTCTTGTGTCTGCGCGGCCATGGCAGCGGACACAAACAGTACGACAAGGCCAAGGCTAATAAATCGAGTTAACATTAAGCGGGATCAAATGCGCGCAAATATATCCTTCTCTTCACCGAGGTCGCGAGCCGAGGGAGTTAGGATCGTTTTGGCAGTTATATAAATTTTCTCACCTTTCTCGATCGCCGATCTGACGTCGGTCTCGCTGACAAAATCCATAGGCGAGACGTTCGCTCCGTTCTCTGTCAGAGATTGAGGTTTAAGCTCGTGTATCACAGTTTTTACAGGAGATTCGAAAGGGGTTTCGACTACCGGGATCACCGGTTGAGCGGGCGGTTCGGTGATCTTTTTACTCAGAAACTGATCGACGATCGCCGCGATCTGCTCGCGTTGGATCGGAACCTTCGTAGGAGCAACCTCGCCAGTCGCTTGGGATACAGCGACTTGAGCTTTGACCTTCTTGTTTACCGGCTTCGTCTCAAATGCGACCCGCTTTATGTCCATCAGATGGATCGGCGAAACGTTGTCGGAGGTAACATTTCCACCCCACGAACCGCATCCAAGCGTCATAGATGGATCGAGATCGGTAGAGAGCCCTATCGCCCCGTGCGTCGTCGGCGAATTGATGACGACGCGTGCAGCAGGCATCTGCTGACCGTATTTTATTGCGGCTTCCCTGCTTTCGGTGTGCATTCCGGCCGTGTGGCCCATCCCGCCAAACTGGAGGATCTCTTCGCAGCGGTTAGCACCCTGCTCGACACCGTTAACAACGAAAAATGCCAATGTTGGTGAGAGCTTTTCGATCGACCAGGGGAAGTCACGCCCGACACCGGCGCAATCGGCGATAAGACATCTCGTTCCCGTGGGAATCATGACGCCTGCCAGGTTTGCAATGTATTCGGCAGATTTACCGACAATTCCGGGATTTAGTGTTCGCTGCGGCGTAAGCAAAACTGCGGCGACCTTTTCGGCTTCCTCAGCATTCAAAAAATGCCCGCCCTGAAGCTTAAACTGTTCGCGCGCTGCCGCTTCGATCGGAGCGTCGACGACGACCGATTGTTCGGAAGCACAGATAGTACCGTTGTCGAAGCAAGTCCCGGTCAGAATGTCCATCACCGCCTTCTCAACATTCGCACTTCGTTCGACGAAAACCGGCACGTTGCCCGGTCCTACCCCGAACGCCGGCTTGCCGGATGAATATGCTGCACGGACCAAACCGATCCCACCGGTGGCAAGTATTACCGCCGTGCGCTTGTGCTGCATCAACGCCTCTGTGCCTTCGATGGTCGGATGTTGGATGCAGTAGATCGCTTCAACGGGAAGCCCGACAGCGACCGCAGCATCGCGCATCACGCGAGTGGTTTCTGCGATGCACTTGGCAGCAGATGGATGGGGCGATAACACGATGGTGTTTCGAGACTTTATCGCGATGATGATCTTGAAGATAGCAGTGGATGTAGGATTGGTTGATGGGATTATTGCCGCGACAACACCGCGGGGGCTGGCGATCTCGACGACGCTGTCCGTCTCGTTGATAACGCCCACCGTCCGCGTCTTGCGAAAGTGGTTCCAAACGTCCTCGGCAGCAAACCGGTTCTTCTCCTTCTTGTCCTCAGCGCGGCCGAACCCGGTCTCTTCATTCGCAAGTTTGCCGAGTCGTTCGGCGTCTCTCAGCGCGGTTGCTGCCATGGCCTCGCAGATCGAATCGATCTTTGCTTGATCGAACGACGCAACGACCTGGAATGCACGGTACGCCGATTCGACCGCGTCACGTGCTTCCTGTTGTGCAGCCAGATCTTTGTCCGCCATAACGAACCATTTAAACGAATGTGGGAACTAGCGGGTCTTCGTCTTATTCCCCTGAATGGTCCCCGCCGTCGCGCTGTCCGCCGCGCCGGAACCAAGTTGTTTTCCGCCGCCGCGAAGCGCCTTTTCATCCGGGCTGTATCCGGTCTTTCCGCCCTTTGGGATAACGCGTTCAACTTCGGTGTGAGGACGCGGGATCACGTGAACGCTTATGAGTTCACCAACACGGCGTGCCGCTGCGGCACCGGCATCGGTTGCGGCCTTCACAGCTCCTACGTCACCGCGCACGAAGACCGTTACGTACCCGGCGCCGATATATTCTTTGCCGATAAGCTGAACATTCGCAGCTTTTACCATCGCATCCGCTGCTTCGACAGCACCGACAAAACCTTTTGTCTCGACCATTCCGAGTGCCTCTAAACTCATTCCGCGTTCCTCACTTTTTTGCTATTTTGAAAGCTGATCCCTACCGATTTCGACGCCTAAACGTATCACGCTAAGCTGTTAATAATCAAGCCATCTGGTTTACGGCGGAGCAAATCGAATCAATTGACATTATTGGCTTATCAAAGCTATATTTCAAGTTCTATCAGATGGATCGGCGTGTCTATGGAAGACCGATCGTTTTCGAAAACGAATGGCGTTATCACTAGGCGAAAAACTGCGACAAGCTCGCGAAGAACGCGGTATATCCATCAGCGAGGTCGCGGAACAAACCAGGATCTCGCCCCTCTATATCGAGTCCATCGAAAAAGATGACTACAAGACCCTTCCCGGCGGGATCTTCAACAAAGGATTCGTAAGATCATACGCAAAATTTGTCGGTTTCGACGAGCAGGAAGCACTCTCCGATTATTCGAGACTCGCCGCCGAGAACGAGGTGCTCGCAGAACAGCCTTTAAAGGTGCACCGATCAGAGGTTTTGACCGATGACAACTCAACGGCATCAATGCTTCCAACACTTGTGTTTGCAGTCGTTATCCTTGGCTTGATGACGGCCGGGGTCTTATTTCTCCTTAATTATCTCCAAACGCCGGAGACTGAGGTCGCCGGAAACAAGAACTCGAATACGAATACTCCCGCCAACGTAACCAACGTTGCGACCACGAGTCCCACTCCTGTTTCAGGTGCTGCGCCAACAATGGCAACATTGAAGGTGGATTTCCAAGCCGTGACGGAGCCGATCTCGCTGTTGGCTGTAAGTGACGGCAGTAGAACGAATCCGATGGTTCAGGGGGGCGGTGGCACTGTCAGTTTCGAGCCCAAAGAGTCTTTAAGGCTGACCTATTCGAAATCGCTTGCATCTTCGGCGAGGCTCTTTATGAACGGAAAACCGATCGTTCTTCCGGAAGCGCCGATAAACCCACGGCGAAGTACGATCGAATTTGAGATCAATAAGGATAACGTGACAAGGATCTGGGAAGAAGGGCGGATCGTGCCGCTAACGATTCCGACCCCTCCCGATGCAGATGTGCCGGTAGACAGGCCAACCCCCGTTGCTACTCCTACCACGACGCCGACCCGTCCGCCTGCGACCCCGAGACCGACTCCGGCAACGACTCCACCCGTGAACCGTCCACCGGTGAATCGTCCACGGCCCAGTCCGACAGCTACGCCGGCACGCACGCCCGTGCCTCGGCCTACGCCGAATTAGGCGCTAAGCAGCCCTGCGTTGTAAACTATCGCTTGCGAGACGAACTATATATTTCAGATAGAACGGCCTGCCGAATTCGTGCGGGCTTTTTTGTATGATTTCTCCTCTGCGCTGATATGGAACTGAAAGAGATCAACGAGGGCCTTACGTTTGACGACGTGCTGCTGCTGCCTGCATATTCCGATGTTTTGCCGGGTGAGGTCGATACGCGAACCCGATTTTCACGCGGTATCGAACTTAACATCCCGCTGTGTTCGTCAGCCATGGACACCGTGACTGAGGCCTCGCTCGCGATCGCATTGGCTCAGCAGGGTGGTATCGGTGTCATCCATAAGAATTTCACCATTCCCGAGCAGGCCGAGGAGGTCGACAAAGTAAAGCGAAGTGAATCCGGAATGATCGTCGATCCGGTTACGATAAATCACACCGCCGTCGTCTCCGAAGCTCTGAGCATTATGGAGCGGTTTCGGATCAGCGGCGTACCGGTAGTGGACGAGAACGGCCTGCTGGTCGGCATCATCACGAATCGAGACCTCCGGTTCGAAACGCGGTTCGACATCCCCGTCGCGAAAGTAATGACCCCGCAGCCGCTCGTGACGGTCCCGGTCGGAACTACGCTGGACGAAGCCAAGGGCAAGCTGCAGGAGCATCGCATCGAAAAACTATTAGTTGTCGACGAAGACGGCCATCTCAAGGGCCTGATCACCGTAAAAGACATCCAGAAAGCGATACGGTTTCCGAACGCAGCAAAAGACGATCTCGGTAGACTACGCTGCGCGGCGGCTATCGGTGCGACGGGTGATTTTCTGGAACGGACTGAACAGCTTGTTGCATCCCGCGTTGATGCGATCGTGATCGATACTGCGCACGGCCATAGCTCGCGCGTGCTTGCAGCAGTCAAGAAGATAAAGGCGAAGTTCCCCGAGCTCCAGCTTGTCGCCGGAAACGTAGCTACGGCCAAAGGAACGAAAGAGATGATTTCCGCAGGCGTCGATGCTGTGAAGATCGGCATCGGCCCTGGCTCGATCTGCACCACTCGCGTTGTGACCGGCGCCGGTGTTCCACAGATCATGGCGATCCATGAAGCGGTCGGCGCCGCACGCGGTTCCGGCGTGCCAATCATTTCTGACGGGGGGATCAAGTTTTCCGGGGATCTCTCAAAGGCGATCGCTGCCGGTGCCGACTGCATAATGATAGGCTCTCTCTTCGCCGGGACCGAAGAAGCGCCCGGTGAGGTCATACTGTTCCAAGGCCGAAGCTTCAAATCGTATAGGGGTATGGGTTCCATCGGTGCGATGAAAAAAGGCTCGAGCGATCGATACGCCCAGGAGCTGGTCGGAACCGAATCTAAGTTTATCCCGGAGGGCATTGAAGGCCGTGTAGCGTATAAGGGCTCCGTCGCCGAGATGGTTACGCAGTTGGTCGGTGGCCTCCGCGCGGGGATGGGTTACACTGGCTGCCGAAACATAAAGGAATTGCAGACAAACGCAAGGTTTGTCCGTATTACGTCAGCAGGCCTTCGCGAATCGCACGTCCACGACGTGATCATAACCAAGGAAGCCCCGAACTACAGATCGGAGTCTTAAGACTCGTTAGCGTCTGATTCCAGTCTGATCGAAAGTGCTTCCCACTCGGACGTAAGCTCAAGGATCAGCTTCTGAGCGGTCTCGATCGATCGGCCGATTTCGCTAATTTTCGCTGGGTGGACTGCATTCGACGGGTCGGACAGTTCTATGGTTAATTTCGCTATCTCTTCATCCTTATCAGCGAGTAACGATTCGATCTCGGCGATACGTTTTTCAATTCGTTCCCGTTGATTCTTAGATAACGAAGTGTTGATCATAACCGAGTTTGACCCAGCCGCTGCGACGTGTGGCGCTGAAATGGGCACACTTCCTATCGGCCGTGTATCCGCCTTTGCTTTCCAGTCGTGAAACTCGGTGTAGTTGCCGTTGAATGTCTCAACCCGTCCGTTCTCCTCAAACGAGAGGATCTGGGTCGCGATCTTGTCGAGAAAAAACCGGTCATGGCTCACGGTAATGATCGTGCCGTCGTACTGTTCAAGAGCGTCTTCGAGCGCTTCGCGTGCAGGAATATCCAGATGGTTCGTAGGCTCGTCGAGTATCAGCACATTCTTTCGCCAATAGATGAGTTTTGCGAGGGCAAGCCTTCCCTTTTCGCCGCCCGAAAGGTCTCCTACCGACTTAAATACGTCCTCGCCGAAGAATAAAAATCTGGCAAGAAACGAACGAAGTTCGCCGCTATCCGCCATCGGAGCAACCCGACGCAATTCGCCGATCACATCGCTGCGCGGCTCAAGACTCTCTAAATTTTGTGTGTAATATCCGAAGTTGGTTTTCGTGCCCCACGTCACCGTTCCGGAAAGCTCTCGGAGTTCGCCGAGTATGGTTTTGAGAAACGTCGTTTTCCCGGTTCCGTTGGCGCCGATCACTCCGAGGACCTCTCCGCGATGAAGGGAGATATCGATTCCGGATGCAAGTACTTTCTCGCCGTAGCCAATGGCGAGCTCATCAACGGTAAGGACATTGTTGCCCGTGCGCTCCACCTGTTTCAAACCGAACGATCCACCCGCCTTTTCGGCGACGACGGATTCGACCCGTTCAAGCCTTTCCAGCATGTTGCGGCGTGATTTTGCTTGTTTTGTCTTTTGTCCCTCTAGATTCTTGCGAATGAAGGCCTGCGTTTTGTTTATGAATGCTTGCTGATTTTCAAACTCACGCTGCTGCTGTTCCCGCCGCAGCTCGCGCTCGATGACGTACTTCGAATAATTCCCCTTGTAATTAACGGCCTTCCCATTTTCGATCTCGATTATGCGATCAGTCGTACGATCCAGGAAATAACGGTCATGGCTGATCACGACGTAGGCTTTGCTATACGATGCGAGAAATTCCTCAAGCCATTCAACGGCACTAACGTCGAGATGGTTGGTGGGCTCGTCAAGCAGGAGGACGTCCGCGCCGGACAACAAAAGCCTTGCCATTCCTAGCCGGTTCTTCTGCCCGCCGGAAAGGATGCCGGTGTCCTTCTGCCAAGTATCTTTGTTGAAGCCGAGGCCGAGCAGGATCGATTCAGCTCGTGCTGAATACGTGAATCCATCGGCCTGCTCGAACGCGATCTGAAGGTCGGCATATCGATGCAGCGTTTCTTCTGAATGGTCCGTTTCCATCCGTTTTTCAAGTATGCGCATCTCGGCTTCAATATCGTGGATCTCTTTGAATGCAGACAATGCGGCAGTGTGAACGGTTTCGCCCGCATCGAAATCGACGTGTTGTCCGAGCAGCCCAAGCTTAAGGCTATTTATCGCTGCCACTTCCCCCGAGTCAGGAGATTCAGCCCCGGTCACGAGCCGGAAAACCGTGGTCTTGCCGGCGCCGTTTCGCCCGACAAGCCCGACCTTTTCGCCCGGATTTATCTGGAACGAAAGGCCGCGAAGCACATCGACACCGCCATAGGATTTTCGTACATCGGTAAGCCGGAAAAGCATAAAACGGAAGAAACCACCGGTGACGGATGAATTCAGATCATCACTGCCGCACGGTGGTTTTTACAATTAAATTAAACTCTACTTCGTGTTCGCCTTGGCTGCGTTCGCGTTACTCAACGTATTGCCGGTGTTGGCCACATTCGAAACATTTCCGGCCGGCGCCGTGTTTGCAGCCGTATTTGCCGGAGTACTTGCAACGGCCGGACGCGCACCGCTAAGTTCGTTCGGGTTTGCGACGACCTTCTTAGCAAGCAGATTATCGATCTTGGCCTCGGTCATCGCGAGCGCCTGATACGACGCCGCAAGAAGCTGTTTGCGCGAATTGATCAGAAAATCGGTGATCTCCTGCCTGACGCCCGGCGTTTCCAGCGTACGGGCCTCGTCGGACTCCTGTTTCCGCTGGAGCTTGACTATCACAAACCGGTTTTCGAATGGGAGCGCCTGTGGGATCATCTGACCATTCTGCATTTTGGTCATCACGGTCTCCGCGAATCCCTGCGGAAATGCCTGTTTCATTTCCTCTTCCGTAAAGTATCGCCAGTCGCCGCCACGCATCGCGGTATTGGGATCCTCGCTGGTCTCCCGAGCTACGGTGGCGAAATCAGCACCCGTTTGAAGGCGCTGAATTACATCTTTGACCTTCGTTTGCAGTTCAAGATCGGTTCGCGGATTACCGCTTTGCCCGGCGGCGCGCGGATCGATCACAATGGCTGCAAGCTGGGCACCGCGCTTATTTCTGAACGCTTCAGGATTGTTGTTAAAGAACTGTGCGATCTCGTTGTCTTTCGGAGGCTCGATCTTGCCCGTCACCTTTTCATTCAGTTTCTGGATCGCTAACCCTTTCTTGATCCCGTCACGGATAGCGGCTTCGGTGAAGCCCTTGTCCCTCATTTCTTTTTCGATCTGGTCAGCCGACTTGCCGCTCTGCGTTTTTTGCTTATTCAATTCGGCGGTTACGTCTTCCTCTGACGGCACGGTCCCTTCTTTCTCGGCCTTCTGGAACATCACTTCCTGTTCGATCAGGCTTTGGAGAACCTGAAGCCGTCCGGCAGCAAGCTCAAGAGGCGAAAGCCGGGCTTCCTGCCCTTGCGCCTGCTGTTTTATCGCCCGTTCGACCTCTTCCATGGTAATGGCCTTACCGTTCACAGTCGCCGCCGTCTCATTGCCTCCCGCCGGAGCATCAGCCCCAGCACCGCTGCAGCCAGCGAGCATCGCCGTCGCGGCAACAAATATCGAAAGGGAGAGAATTGTTCTTAATGATCTTTGCACTCTTAAATCTAGCTCCTTCTTTTGGGTTGTTCGCAGGTCAGCTTGACCGCCCGCGTCCCAAT
>DATFEW010000131.1:0-3102 GCA_035250805.1 Pyrinomonadaceae bacterium | reverse complement strand
TTTCTTGCACTTCCGAGTTGAACCATACTCCGTCGAAAATCAGACCATAATCACTATGCAATTTGCCACTGACGCCGGTACCGAACAACGCATCAACTACGCAATCTAGATCGTGCTCTTTTGAGTTTTCGTTAACCCATACCCGAATCGAATCAATTTCCTGGAATCGCAGCACGTAATGCTTAACAATTTCGTCCTGATCTTCGCCTGAGGACGTTCGATATGTCATGTTTTGAAGAAACTCGAAGTTCGTTCTGGCGTCACCTCGTGTTTTTTCAACCTCACCAAACAGAAATACCTCAACATTCGCATTCGAACCCACCAGAATCCGTGCTAATGCTGCTCCGTCACCGCCGTTGTTGCCTTTCCCGCAAAGGATATAAATTTGCTTACCGTCGACCGAGCCGCCGAGTTTTTCAGTGATGACGCGGGCCACGGCATGGGCGGCGTTTTCCATCAGAATTATCGACGGAATGCCGTAACGTTCGGTGGTCAGGCGATCGACCTCACGCATCTGAGCGGCTGTCAGGACCTTATGCATCGGTACTAATCTAACACAAGGAAATTAGCCACGAATTTCACGAACTACACTAATAGGGAGAGATTGATTTGCTCTATTTGTGCAATTCGTGAAATTCGTGGCAAAGGAACGAAAAAACCGCATTTTCTGGAAAATGCGGTCTATTATGACTTTGGGGATTGCCTTAAACGGAGTTGACCTATCCCGGACGAAGCTTTAATTGTCCGCCACTGTGCTTGGTCTTGGTATTCTTCCGATCAATTAAAAGAAATACCTATTCGACTCACGATTCCAAAAACCCATTACGGCCTTCGGTACACATCCTCTCGCTTCTGAAACCCGTCTTTTATCACCGTTTCATCTATGTTTGTCTTGTCGACCGAGATGGGCTCGATCAGGATCGAAGGTACGTCGATCCGGCCGTTATTGACCGTCCGCGTTGTCTGAAGCTTCTCGCCTTTGGCAAGGGCGACCGCGGCGTCAACTGCTGCAGGAGCAAGCTTTATTATGGGCTTATAAACGGTCATCGATTGCGTTCCGGCGACGATACGCTGCAGGGCCCCAAGTTCGGCATCCTGGCCGGAAACCAGCACCTTTCCGGCGAGCCCCTGTGTGGTCAGTGCCTGGATCGCCCCGCCAGCCGTTCCGTCATTCGACATCACCACTGCATCGACATTGTTATTGTTGTTCGTTAGGGCGTTCTCGACGTGTTTCAACGCCTCCTCCGCGAGCCACTCTTTTGCCCATTGATCGGCCACGACCTTTACGTCACCCCTGTCTATCGCCGCTTGAAGAATGTTCAACTGCCCCTTTCGAAGAAGGTGCGAGTTGTTGTCCGTGGGTGCCCCGCCGATAAGAATGTAGTTTCCGCTAGGCTTTCGTTCGAATAAATACTTTGCCTGCAGCTCACCGACCCGTTCGTTGTCGAACGAAACATAAAGATCAGGTGCGGAATTTTTGACGAGGCGGTCATATGAAACAACGGGCACGTTCTGACGCTTTGCAAGATCGACTATCGCCCCCGCGACCTCAGCGTTGTGCGGTACGATCACAAGCACGTCCACACCCTGTGTCAGCATGCTTTCGGCCTGCTTCATCTGCAGATCATCATCGCCGTCGGCTGCCTGAAGGATAAGCTCGGCTCCGAGTTCCTTAGCCCGTGCCTCGAACATCGCTTTATCCTTTTGCCAGCGTTCCTGTTGAAAGGCATCCATCAGAAAGCCGATACGGACCTTTTTTTCACCGGTCGTGTTTGCGGCGTTCGTACCGGCCGTACTCTGCGGTGACGAACAGCCCCAGCCAATAAGAGCGAAAATGACGCACGATAACACAAAAACAGTTTTCGTTTTGTAGTTCATAAAAATTGATTAATTGAATTTCTTGTGAGAAACCACAAGATACGACAGGAGAGGTTTAGAAACCAAATGAGATTTCGAATCTTATCCTTCGGTTCCCGGCGGACGAACCTCCAAAACCACCGCCGCCTCCTCCGCCAAAACCTCCCGCGAGAGACGTGCTGAGACCAAAGAAGTCGGATCTCAGGTTACCGACCGGGGTACCGCCGTTTGTGTGATTGAACAGGTTTCTGATCTGTGCGGAAAGCTCTAGCGTAAAACGGCTCTCTTCATCGTTATCATCGCCACCGCCAGACTTTGCGGTTTCGCCAAAACCAAATTCCTTTGCGATCCGCAGATTTACGTTGAAGAATTTCGGGCCGCGGCCAAAATTTCGTGGAACGATAATGTCGCCTGGTTCAGGAGTCGGATCTAAAAGTCCGAAGGGCGTCGCAATGATATCCGCTTCCGAAAGGCTGACCGCAAATGCCGGACGATCCGTGAAAACGGCGTCATCATTGTCGTCATCGCCGGTGGTTATGTTGAACGGCACGCCCGTGCGGAAAGTGACAAAAGGACTCAGGCGAATACCCCAAAAGGGTTCAAAATTTCCCCCAATCGTGAAGCGATGGCGAATGTCTTGCGCCGCGTCACCATATTCGTTGTTAAGGTCGTACGAATTCGCCGGGAAAGTTCCGGAGCCGTCCGTATCGCTCCTAGCCCTGCTGATCGAGTAGTTTCCAAATATCGAAACGGCTTCGACAAAATTCGTTCGAAAGTTAATGATCAAAAGGTTCTGGTCGAAACGTCCGGTCGCCTCATATTGGAAAACGTTGCCAGTCAACGGATCGGGTCGTACTCCATTTATAGGGGCATTAATGTTGCGTGAACGAAGCATCCTTCTCGTTCGGCTATGCGTGTATGTGGCGCTGACCGTGGTCTTATACGGAAGCTGTCGCTCGATGCTCGCTACGAACTGGAGGGTGTACGGCGATCTGAGATCCGGAGCAACGACACGAATAGATTGGGGCTGAGCGAACGCTGCCAACTGATCAACAGTTGGCACATTCGAAACACCGTCGAGCGTAAAGACTACCGGATCGAGTATCGCCGGATCGGTTACAAAAAACTGCTGCTGGTGGACGCCGTCAAATCGGATGGTTTGTAGAGTTAGCCCCTCGGAAAATCGCTCGTAGAATACCCCGAAGCCGCCTCTAAAAACCGTCTTCGGTGGGTCCTTTCCTCCCG
>DATFEW010000122.1:0-5445 GCA_035250805.1 Pyrinomonadaceae bacterium | reverse complement strand
TGATATCGCCGTGAAAGCGACCGTCGCTGGAAATGCGTTAAGCGGCACAGTAGACGCGCCGCAGGGCTCCGCACCACTCACCGGCACCAAAGTGCCTTAATCGGGGATCTTATATGAATCGAATTCTAAAAATATCGGCCTCAATTTGCATCACGTTCGCTTGCTGCGTTTTGCTTCACGCGCAATCAGGCGGTGACGTTCTGATCAAGAATGCAACCGTGCTGACGGCCGCACGCGGGACACTGAACAACACCGACGTCCTTGTCACCAACGGTAAGATCGCGAAGATCGGAAAAAACCTGTCCGCACCGGCCAACGTTCGCGTTATCGATGCGACGGGCAAGTTCGTTTCGCCCGGTATTATCGACGCGCACTCGCACTCGATGCTCGATGCGATCAACGAAGGGTCCATAGCAGTCTCGTCAATGACCAACGTTCGCGACGTGCTCGATCCGAAGGACATCACGATCTACCGTGCGCTCGCCGGCGGCGTCACGGGGGGATTACTCCTTCACGGCTCCGCAAATCCGATCGGCGGCCAGAGCGTGACCGTTAAGTTCAAATACGGTCACCCGGTCGAGGATTTTCCGATCGCGGGGGCACCTCCGGGCATCAAGTTCGCGCTTGGCGAGAACGTAAAGCGTTCGAATTTCCAGCCTCAGCCCGGCCAGGTTCCGCGATATCCGCGAACTCGAATGGGAACGATGGAAGTTATACGGGACGCTTTCCGTCGTGCAAAGGATTACAAGCAGCAGTGGGCGGATTTCCGCGCGGAAAAAGGCTCGATCCCGCCGCGCCGCGACCTTGAGTTGGAACCGCTTGTCGAGATCCTCGAGGGTAAGCGTTTGGTGCATTGCCACGGATATCGTTCGGACGAGCACCTGAATTTACTTCGGTTAGCCGAGGAATTCGGCTTCCGCGTCGGCACCTTGCAGCACGGGCTCGAGGCGTACAAGATCGCACCTGAGATCGCGAAGCACGGAGCCGGAGTTTCGATCTTTGCCGACAGCTGGAGCTACAAGATCGAGGCTTACGATTCGATTCCGTACAACGCTTATATCCTCTGGAAGAACGGCGTACTTGTTTCGATAAATTCTGACTCCGATGAGCGAATGCGCCGCCTGAATCTCGATGCGGCAAAGGCGATGAAATACGGCGGTGTTCCCGAAGAGGATGCGTTGAAAATGATCACGCTTAATCCGGCAAAGCAACTCGGTATTGACAATCGTACCGGTTCGATCGAACAGGGAAAGGACGGCGATATCGTAGTCTGGAACGTTCATCCGTTCAGCCCTTATTCGCACCCCGAATACACGCTCATTGAAGGCGAGGTCTATTTTGACCGGGCTAGGGAAATGGCGATGCGTGCCGAACGTATGAAGGAACGTGAGGCGCTTGAAAAGCTTGATATGAACCGGGCTCCAAGTTCGGGCGGAACCCCGCCGCGCCTGCCCCAGGAGCAGCGTGTAAAAGATCGGGACAACGCAGACAGGGGAGATAACTAATAATGAAGGCAAAAGTAAAAAGTAAAAAGGCAAAAGCTCTTCTGAATCTGTGTTTATCCGTGTTCATCTGTGGTTCGCTTTCCGCATTTGCGCAGAGCGATGGCTCGCAGCAGAATAAAACCGGCCGCGCCGGCACGTTTGCGATTGTGGGTGCACGGGTTGTTCCCGTCACCGGCCCCGTTATCGAGAATGGCACCGTCGTCATCCAGAACGGAAAGATCGTGTCCGTCGGCGGCACCAGCGCGGCAATACCTCCCGGTGCTGAAAAGATCGACGGAAAGGGCCTTTCGGTTTACCCGGGCATGATCGATGCCGCGACGTCGCTCGGACTGGCGGAGATCGGTCAAGGCGCGAATGCTACCGTCGACGTTGCCGAGGTCGGCGCGATGAATGCGAATGCCAAGGCTATCTTTGGCGTTAATCCACATACGTCCCACGTAAACGTTACCCGCGTTAATGGTATTACTACCGTTAACACCGCTCCGACGGGCGGTCTGATCTCCGGCCAGACTGCCGTAATCAACCTTAATGGCTCGACGCAGGCTGACATGGCGGTTGAAAAGCTCGGCGGCCTGGTTATCAACTACCCAAGAGTCACAGGCGGCGGATTCGGTGGCGGCGGTGGTGGGTTTGGCGGCGGCCAGGGAGCACAGGTGGATTTCACCGAGGCGGTCCGGCGTCGTGATACCCAGATCGACGAATTGAAAAAGATCTTTCGTAGTGCCGAGAACTATGCAAAAGCGGTCGAGGCATACGCAAAGGACAAGAGTCTTCCGGCCCCGCAGACCGACCTGAAGCTCGAGGCCATGGTGCCGTACGTTCGCGGCGAGCGGCCGATCTTCTTTACGGTCGAGCGCGAGCGCGACATTCGCAGTGCCGCCAAATTCGTGGCCGACATGAAGGTCAAGGGCATCATCGTTGGCGGACAGGAAGCGTGGCGTGCCGCGGACGATCTGAAAAAGAACAACATCCCGGTCATTTACACGCACATCTACAGCCTGCCGGTTCGTGAGGACGATCCGTACGACAGCCTTTTTGAGGCTCCGTCGAAGATGCAGCAGGCGGGCGTCAAGTTCGCGATTTCCACGGGCGATCAGGGAGCCGAAGTTCGCGACCTGCCCTATCACGCGGGACTTGCTGGCGCCTACGGACTTTCCCCCGAGGAAGCATTGAAGTCCGTTACGCTTTATCCTGCACAGATCCTGGGAGTTGCGGATAAGATCGGTTCGCTCGAGACCGGAAAAATGGCGAATGTCGTTGTCACGGACGGCGATCTCCTCGATCCCCGGACAAATGTGAAATACCTCTTTATCAACGGGCGTATGGTGCCGCTGACCAGCCGGCATACAGAACTGTTCGACAGTTTCAAAGATCGGAAGTAGTGACTTTTTTAGAATGGGCGCAAAAGGTCTCAACTCTTTTGTGCCCTTTTCGGCATTGCATTCAGATCATATAGACCGGTCCCCCAGGAATCCGTTTAATAACTTTCTACCTTCCTCAAGCTTTTCATCCGCAAAAACCAAACCGTTGCACGTCCCTTCAGGGAAAACTGAATGGGAGTTAGGAGCCTCAGCACTCGAGAACAGTATATTCAGAGCCGGACGCCCATGGACAGCCGATAAAGTTAGGAAATGGAAGAATATGAAGATCAGAGCGGCGTATACAGACGGAAGAGTTCCCGGCGCGGATAGCCAAAAGGAAAAGTGGACCGACATCAAGCTGAGAAAAGGAAATTTCGCAGGCAGCTTTGCGGAAGTTGACCTAAATGGGTTTTTTGGAAGAGAGATGCACGGTTGGATCGGAGGCGAATACAGGATGATCCTTGACAGTCGAGATCCGCTTGGCCGTGGGGTACCGGCAGGAACGCGCATTGGAAGTATCGGTGAGAAATATTGGAAGTTCGACTGGAACGCCTCAAGGATCGACTTCCTGACAATACTTCTAGATTCTAATGGCCGGCTGAACAACGTTATTGAGGACGCATACATAGATGACGTGATCATCCTTAGTGAAAAGATCAGCCCTCGGAGCGGCAATTATGGCAGCGGTTGGTTGAAAAATAACGGGAACAGCGTATTTGCCTCGATGCCACTTAAGCTCTATTGGATGCCTTACACGCTCCCGGATCAAGTGCCCTATTGAATCGCCCGCTGTATCACCAACTGCTCGCTTCACGCCTATATTATATCGAACGTAAAGGTCCTCATTTCGAACGTGCTAAAGTTGAAATCCGAAAATGTCGATTCGGTCAGGGAATATGGTAGGAGTACTTAATCGCTTGTGTTTGCTCGGGTGTTTGGTGGTGGCGATATTGTGCGGGTCAGGACTAGCTCAAAAGGGTGCACCTTCAGCCGAGGTTTACTTCAAGCGCGGGTTGGCGAAATTTGAAAACGGAAAGTGCGAAGAAGCGATAAGTGAGTTCAACAAAGCCATAGCTCGAAAACCAAATCATGCGTCTTCGTTCATGCACCGCGGCCAATGTTTCAACCAGATATCTGAGATCGAAAAAGCGATAGCGGATCTAAGCACCGCTGTTAGGATCGATTCCCGATTGTATTTCGCCTTTGAGCTGCGCGGGGGTATTTATTCGAAGATCGGTAAATTCAAGGAAGCCATCGCCGACTATACGACGGTGTTGAGGCTCTTTCCAAACTATCATGATGCCTTGTCGGCTCGAGCAGAAGCTTATCGCGAGATAGGTGAAAATTCCCTCGCCGAGATCGACGAGCGAAACGCCGAAAAGGCGTGGGAATTGTTGAAAAATGATCCCAGGACCGTTTCGCCGACGCTTACTGTTATTGGTCGTAGAATTCGTTCGAAGCTTATGACCGAAGCGGAGTTACTTGACTCTTACATCCAGTCGTTCAAGGGCGGTCAAATTATTCCCGATTCACCTGAAAAGATAAAGAACCTTGCACGTGAAGAGACCGAAAAGTTTACTAAGATCCTGCAGGTGAATCCAAATTTCGCCGGCGCGTACTTTGAGCGTGGAAACAATCACGCAAAACTTGGCGAATTTAGCAGCGCCATTGCCGACTATTCAAAAGCAATTGGACTCGATCCGAACGACCACCGGTCATTTAATAATCGCGGCATCGCTTGTGCGCAAACAGGCAATTACGAGCGAGCCATCGCAGATTTTGTGCGGGCGTTAGCGATAGAGCCAAAGGACTACTCCAGAGGGTACAATTTTGCGCTTGTTCTGCTGAATAAAGGATTGGCGGACCAGGCTGCTAACCTTCTCGACGGATATATTCAAAGGAAACCCAACGACTTCAAAGGCTATCAATTAAGAGCATTGGCGTATCGAAAACTGGGCAAGACCGCCGAGGCGGAGAGAGATGAAAGGTCGGCCCAACGGCTAGTCGACGGAAAATGACATGGATTAGTGTCGTGGCCAGTGGTTCCTTTCCTCAGGCTTTCTGCGGAATTTCTTCGCCTTCTTCAAAGAATTCCAGTGATGCCGAGTTAAGACAATAGCGCTGACCAGTTGGTGCCGGGCCGTCGGGAAAGACGTGGCCCTGGTGGCCTCCGCAGCGGGCGCATCGGATCTCGACGCGCCGCATTCCGTAACTTGTGTCTTCGATCTCCGTTATATGGTTCTTATCGAATGGGGTGTAGAACGACGGCCAGCCTGTGCCGGAATTGAACTTGTGTTTTGACGAAAACAGCGGCAGTCCGCACAAACGGCACGCATATGTGCCATCCAGTTTGTTATCCAGGAGCGTGCCGCAAAAGGCCGGCTCGGTGCCGTGGTTGAGCAAGATCCTGCGCTCCTCTGAGTTCAGATCGTCCGCCAGTCTCGTGACAGTTTCACTATCCAATGTAGTGACGTCATAGCCGGATGCAGAAAGTTGTTTTTTCGGTTCAGGTGTCATGTTCCCTCTTGTTCTATTCTTCTCTATTTGACACGATCTTTTCAACGCTTCGTATGCGTTGC
>DATFEW010000114.1:0-4734 GCA_035250805.1 Pyrinomonadaceae bacterium | reverse complement strand
AAAACCATTTCCACTCTGTCCAATCTTTGATACACTGTCGCATCGGGCGAAATACGTCCCGAATCTTTGAAAATCTGGCGGTCGGCATTCAACTACCAACGATCAGCAAAAAGCGGGACAGCAAAAGTTTTTTTCGGGATTTCTGTTCACAAATCGCCTAACCGTAATCGCAGCAGCGACTTGCGTGTCCGGGACGGCTCCGGACAAGCCCCGGACACCCACCGGACAAGCCCCGGACAAACTATTGCGAATCGTACTGTTCGAGCTTGCGGTAGAGCGTTTTGCGGCCGATGTTCAGGAGGCGGGCGGCGCGGGATTTGTCCCCTTCGGTGTAATCGAGCGTGGCTTCGATGACCTGCTTTTCGATCTCGTCCATCGTCGAGGGCATCTCGATATCGAGCCCGATGCTGCGGCCGTCGGCGGCTGCTTTTGATCGTTCGAGACGCGATTGGGCCGTGCTTTCAAATGCCGATCTGCCGATGGCTTCGGGAAGGTCGTCAAGCTCGATCTGCCTGCCCGAGGCGATAATGACAGCACGCTCGATCGCGTTTTCAAGCTCGCGCACGTTGCCGGGCCATTCGTAATTGATCAGTGCACGCAGAGCTTCTTTCGAGATCCCGGACACAAAACGGCCGGTCTTCTCTTTGTAACGTTCGAGGAAATGGAACACGAGCGGATGGATGTCCTCGATGCGTGTGCGAAGCGGTGCAAGCGTGATCGGAAAGACGGATAGGCGAAAGAAAAGGTCCTTGCGAAAAACGCCTTCTTCGACCGCCCGTTCGAGATCGACATTCGATGCAGCGATCACTCGCACGTCAGAATTAATAACGTCGTTTCCGCCCACACGCGTAAACTCACCATCTTGAAGCACGCGGAGCAACTTCACCTGGGCCTGCATCGACATCTCGCCGATCTCGTCGAGGAACAGAGTGCCGCCATCCGCCTCTTCAAAACGGCCCCGACGCTGCGATCTTGCATCGGTGAACGCTCCCTTCTCGTGACCGAAAAGCTCTGATTCGAGCAGGGTCTCAGGGATCGCCCCGCAGTTGATCTTGATGTACGGCCTGTTTTCGCGGCCGGAATTGAAATGGATAAGGTTAGCAAGCAATTCTTTGCCCGTGCCGGATTCGCCCTGCACAAGTACGGTCGTGGTGGTACCGGCGACGTTGAGTGCCAGTTCGATAGCACGGCGGATTTCAGGTGCCTGGCCGACTATCTCGCTCTCCCGCTGGTGCAACGCAGTCTTCAAACGCATCACTTCGGCAGACAGCTGATCGCGTTCTAGGGCCGTCCCGATCTGGTCGGAAATGCCTTCTACGAGATCGATGTCGTGCTCGTCAAAGACCGTTTCCTTGCTCCAAACAAATCCGAGAAGGCCGAACGTCGAACCGCCAACACGCACAGGCGAGAGAAGCGCTGCTTTTCCGCCCAACTGGGTGTTAAAAAGCACGCGGATCGCCAGTGGTAGCTGCGAGTCGCTGATGGATCTGGTCTTGCCGTCGCGGATCAAATCGCTTACAGCGGCGAACGTATCTATGTTCAGGGACTTACCGTGCGACTCGACCAGCTTCAACACGCGGCTTGGTTTTACACCCTCGGCGGATTTCAGGGAAACCAGAGAGATCTTTTTACCGGCCTCGTCCAATACGCCAAGTGCTCCGTAGTCGGCACCAACCAGTGTGATCGCCCGTTCGATCACACGGGATGATACCTCATTGAAATCAGAGTGCGAGTTCAGTGTATTTGCGATCTCAAGCAACGCGCTCGTTCGACGCGACTCGCTCTGCTGTGCAACGTACAGACTTGTATATTGGTAACCGATCGCAAGCTGGCGTGCGATCGACTCGAGGAATGCCACCTCCTCATCAAGCCACACGCGGGGCCGCCGCGTATCGTGTAGGCCGATCAACCCAAGGACCTCATCATTCTTCATTATGGGAATGATCAACAACGAACGCGTGCCAAGCGCCTTTGCAAAGAATTTCAAGGTCGCGTGCTTCGTCTTGGCGGTGTCGTTAATTCGTATCGGTGTCGTTGGATCAAATTGTTCGGAGAGACGCTTTTGATCAACCGGTATCACCGTTCCCTTGCTCGACGGTATCTTGTTGTCGCGCCGCCATTCATGACTGATCTGAAGTTGGTTTCCGTCATTGAGCTGGAGCAGGTCGCAGCGGTCCGCCTGGAGCATGCGGCCGAGTTCAGAAACGACGACATTCAGGAACCTTTCAAGTTCGATCGTTGCGGGAAGGTCACGCGCTAGACGGTCGATGATCGCCTCGCGAGCCTCATGCATTCTGATCTTGCGTTCAAGGGAAAGCTCTTGGGAGGCTTCGAGATCCATCTTCATAAAAAAGTCTTGCGAATCCAGGATCCGCAAGACCAATATGAAGAAAATATCGAGCCAATGTCAAGTTGACACACCAGAACTACGCGGTGTGTAATTTCGCCCCACTATTTAGGCTGGGGTCCGTGCCGGGGTCGGTGCTGGCGTTCTAGTCGCCGGGGGCTTGGTCGCTGGCGGTTTTGCCGTATTTGCTCCCGAAGTGTTGGCAGGAGGAGCCGGTGTCTTCACCGGCGATGGCGTCGGCTTCGGTGTCGGCGAATACTGTACCCGTGACACTCCGGCCTGTGCGTCTTCAAGACGCTGCTGGGCCTCAATATTATTCGGATCCTTTTGAAGTGCGATCTTCAATTGAGCGACAGCTTCAGGATACTGAGCAAGCTTCATAAGAATTGCCGCATACGCGATGATATAGGCGACGTTTTCGGGATCCTTTTTGATCGCTTCCGCCAATGCCTTCTTGGCATCCGGATCCAGATTTAGCTTGTTGTATGAGCGACCGAGACCATAATATGAAGCGGCATCCTCCGGATTCTCAGCGATCTGAGCTTTATATGCCTCCACCGCCTTTTCGAAATTCTCCACTGATTTGGGCTTCGGCGTTGCAGTGGGCTTCGGTGTTGGCGTAGCGGCCGGCTTCGGCGTGGATGAAGTCGTGTTCGCAGTAGCCGGTGTTGCTGTCGGTGCGGGTGTCGCCGGGGTCGGCGTGGCGGTTACATTTGCCGACTCCTGCAATGCATACGCTACACCAAGCTGAAAATACGCGTCGGCAAGTGATGGGTCCATTGCAACTGCCTGGTTAAAGGCTTCAATAGCCTTTTCGGTTTCGCCATTTTCGAGAAAGGCTATTCCCGCTTCTACCGCCTGGTCCGCAGTTGCATATGTATTCTGTGAGGTCGTGTTACTTGCGTTTGCGTTTGCGTTCGCGTTTGAGTTGGTGTTTGACGTCGTGGACTGGTTTCTCATCCAGAAAAATAGCAGAAGTAATAGAACGCCCACTACTGCCACCAATACTATTATTTGCCAGGTTTTCATGATCTCTCCTTGAATTATGTAACTTCCCCATTGATCTAACCCGGCGGAAACACGAACGCCCGCCCGGCCAAAAGATGGACATGCAGATGGAAAACGGTTTGCCCGCCATCCCGATTTGTATTTATGACAATGCGATAACCCTCATCAGCAAATCCCTTATCGCGTGCAATGCCAGCTCCGGCGTACAACAGATGCCCAAGAAGGTTCTTCTGAGGTTCACCAGCAGTGTCAAGCGAATCGATATGAACACGCGGAACCAACAGAACATGTGTCGGCGCCTGCGGACTGAAATCGTTGAATGCGACGCAGTGTTCGTCCTCGTAAACCCGATCAGACGGAACTTCACCCGAAACGATCTTGCAGAAAATGCAATCCTTCGCGTTCATTAATTCGATTTACCGATTAGAACACAATCTGCACGGGATTGTTAACAAAAAAATAGAGGCGGGTCAGCCCTCGTTGTCATGCGCGCTGTGCTCGGTTAACCGTTGAATGTCCGCGCCGATGGACCCGAATTTCTTAACGATCGCTTCGTAGCCGCGGTCAATATGATAAACGCGATCGATGGTCGTCTCGCCTTCTGCGCAAAGTCCCGCGAGCACAAGCGACGCGGACGCTCGGAGATCGGAGGCTATCACTGGCGCACCCGTAAGCTTGGCTCCCCCCTTCACGACGGCCTGATTGCCGGAGATGGAGATGTCCGCACCCATACGGATCAACTCCGACGCATGCATAAATCGATTTTCGAAGATAGTTTCGGTGATCTTGGCGGTGCCCTCGGCCTGTGTCATTAGCGCCATATACTGGGCCTGCATATCGGTAGGGAACATTGGATGCGGTTCAGTCGTTACATCGCGGGCTTTCAGTCCTCCGCCATCCCGCTTCACCTTCAAAGTGATCATATCGATTTTTTCGATCTCGACCCCGGCACGAGCAAGTTGATCTATCACTGCAGAAATATGTTTGGGTTCGCATTTCGAGATTTCAAGCTCCCCGCCCGTGATCGCCGCAGCGACGATAAAGGTGCCGGTTTCGATGCGGTCAGGAATTATCGAGTGCTCCGCGCCGCCCAGACCTTCAACCCCTTCGATCTCGATCGTGTCGGTTCCTGCGCCTGATAACTTCGCACCCATCCTGATCAGAAGCTCCGCAAGATCCTCGATCTCGGGTTCGCGCGCGGCGTTCCGGATCGTGGTTTTCCCGTCCGCCAAAACCGCCGCCATCATCGTATTTTCGGTGCCTGTGACCGTTACCTTTTCGAATTGAATATCCGAACCTACAAGTCTTCCTTTTGGTGCGCGTGCGACTACATCACCCGATTCGAGAGAGACCTCGGCACCGAGCTTTTCAAACGCCTT
>DATFEW010000112.1:0-2359 GCA_035250805.1 Pyrinomonadaceae bacterium | reverse complement strand
ACACCAGAATGACGGATGCCCGATTCATTTTATTTGATGAATGGCCGAAACCGGTCAGCTAATCCAAATTCCCGCCGCGTCTTTAACAACCCAACCGCTCTCGCCTTTCTCTACAAGGACATATGTTCCAGTCCCGCAAAGGGTTCCACACCAATTAACGAAATATACAAGTGCGTGACGGCCTGCTTTGTCATAACCGACGCGTGAGAAGGAATTGTAACCTGCCGAATCAGGATAGAGCTTATAGAACGCGGTCCATTGTTCAAAAGACTTATCGTAATCATTCTTATTCGGAAAAACCTCCGCAAGCTGCTTGTCGCTGATCAATAAATACTTAAAGGGGATTTCAAGCTTCGTCCTTAGCTCATGCTCATTCTTTCGAGCCAACTCATAGTCGGCGATGGTCTCGTCGGTAAGCGATCGTAACCTGATCTTCACTTGCTCCCAGTTCTCGCCCTTCGGTCCGTAAGCGTATTCCGAATGAGTTCGATCCCGGATGATGATCTTGCCGATCTTGGCGTTCATATCAAACCGCGTAATGCCGTCGCGGAACATATGGTGTACGACCGCGTCATAAACCTTGTAGTCATCACCGTTCTGACCGTGCAAGCTTGACACAGTCGCGACAAAGATCGCGATGAAAGAGATTGCAAGTTTGAACGCGGTCTGTTTCACAAGATCGTTAGAGATTCCCGCGTCGGCGCTGTTCTTCCTCGATCGATACGAACAAAGCCTTGAAGTTGCCCTTGCCGAAACCCTTGCAGCCTTTGCGTTGGAGGATCTCGTAAAAGACGGTGGGGCGGTCTTCGACGGGTTTGGTAAAGATCTGCAGAAGGTATCCTTCTTCGTCGCGGTCAACGAGGATGCCGAGTTTTTTCAAGCTCTCGATATTTTCATCGATCTCGCCGACGCGTGAAGGCAACTCATCGTAATAGGTGTCTGGCACAGTGAGGAATTCAACACCGTTGTCCTGCAGTTTTGCAACAGTCGAACGAATATCGCGGCAAAGGAGCGCGATGTGCTGCGCACCGGCTGAACGGTAAAAGTCGATGTATTCCTGGATCTGCGATTTACCTTTCTTGCTTTCGGCGGGCTCGTTTATCGGAAATTTGATGTTGTGCTGCCCGTCGCTCATCACGATCGACATTAGCGCCGAATACTCGGTCGAGATGTCCTTGTCGTCAAAGGTGATGTATCGATGAAAGCCCATCACGTCGCGATAAAAATCGCACCACTCGTTCATCTTGCCCAACTCGACATTGCCGACAATATGATCGACAAGCATGATGCCGGTTGATTCGCCTTCGACCTTTTGCTCGACGAATCCGGGCAGAAATGGTCCCGAATAGTTGTGGCCGTTGGACTTCGTGTTGTAAGAGAAAAACGAGTGGACTGTGTCGCCGTAGGTAGCGATCGCTGCATGCCGCACAGTGCCATTCTCGTCCTTCCGGTCACTCGGCTCGCTGATCGCTTTTGCCCCACGCCTTACGGATTCGTTGAACGCGTGATCGGCATCTTCGACGAGGAAGGCAATATCACGAACTCCGTCGCCGTGCTGTTTGATATGCTCCGCCGCCGGATGTTCAGGCGAGAGCGGCGTCGTCAAAACAAAATTCACATTATTCTGCTTCAACAAATACGATGTCGTCTCGCGGTTGCCCGTTTCCAAACCCGAATACGCCGCCCGCGAAAACCCGAACGCCTTACGATAATAAAAATCCGCCTGCTTTGCGTTCCCCACATAAAACTCAACGTGATGTATTTTCTTTAGTCCAAGTGGGTTCTGCTTCCGCACCTCTGTATCAACCGCTGTCTTTGTTTCTGTGATCATTGGAAACTCTCAATATATTTTCTTGTGACTTCCTTCAGCTCCGCATACGACGGTATGACATATAGGACGGGCTGCATATCGCTATACGTATAGTCATGATTTATCACCTGTTCGAGATCGAATGGCCGGCGTTCGACATCATCAGAAAATGCGTGCGAGAGCTCGCCGTAGCTCGAGAGTAATCCGGCGCCATATGCCTTGATATCGCCCTCATGTTCGACTAAACCGAATTCGACTGTGAACCAATACAATCGCCCGAGAGCCTCAAGCTGTTCGTCCGTCGCGATCCGCGCGCCGTGGCCGATGAACTGCGAGTAATCCGCAAAGTTGGGATTCGTAAACATCGGGATGTGTCCGATGGATTCGTGGACGATATCAGGCTCAGGTGTGTATTCAGGCCGCGAATGATGGCGTATGTACTGCGTCGAGAGCATTACTCGGTACGAAAGCCATGAAAGAAAACCGCGTGTCTCGACCAGGCCTTCAATCGGAGCAAGGCGAAATCCCGTCGTCTCCTTCAAACGCCTG
>DATFEW010000101.1:0-2845 GCA_035250805.1 Pyrinomonadaceae bacterium | reverse complement strand
GCCATCGCGTTCGTTTCGCGAGCCAACGTCGTAATAGACCGCCAACGCGACAACAGGGACCGCATCGTCGCGGTTTAAGACTACGCGCAGGCCGTTTGCCAGTGTGTAAGACTCGATCTCAAGCGGCGGAAGTTTAAATCTATCGCTCATAAACTAAGTTTGGAGTTCCTGCTTCAGCAGGCTTCTTCAATGAACGATGGAGTTCCGGGCTGATCGTAACCAGCCAACTAAAGTTGGAACTCCAAACGGCTTTTATCCATAAAACCATTTCAGAGGCCAAAAATCAAAAAAGTGTAGCAACGCGCGGCCGGGTCACGGCAGCGTTGAGACGCCGACAACATTCGAATAGTGCCCCGCGCTGGCGTTGCCTTTGACGTCCAATGATAATTTCCCGTCGTCCAATGGCAATTTCCCGGCCTCCAATGGCAATTGCCCGCCGTCCAATGGTGATTTCCCGCCGTCACCCGGCAATGTTCCGCCGATCTAACGAAGGAAGTTTGCCACTAATAGCACCAATTTCACTAATGTTCGAAGCCGGCGTCGTTCAGATTACTCAATACAATTCCGAGAATCACTCAAGCGACAAAAAATAGTGATATTCGTGTTATTCGTGGCTAAATTCTTCCGGAGATCAGCGGGTGTTAGAAGACGCGATGGCGTATAAAGCGGATTTTACGTGAAACGGCGTCAGATTTGGGTCCTTTTCGAGCAGGAGCGCGATGATACCGGCGATATGCGGGCAGGCAAAACTGTTTCCTGTCAGGCTTCTATGCCCGCCGCCGGGCCACGGAGCGCGTACGTTAACGCCCGGAGCAGTTAATTCAATGACCTCGCCGAAGTGAAAGCCGAATTTCAGCGGGTCGGACATTTCACTTTTGATGACCGAGATCAATGACGAGGAAAACACGGACGGAAAGCTTGGCTGAGGCAGATTGTTCGCCGCCGCGACCACGATGCACCCGGCCTGGTACGCCCGGTCGAGCAGATCATGAAGAGGTACAAAGAACTGCGGCTTCGTGGTCCCGAGGCTTAGGTTAATGACTTTGTGCCGCTCTTTGATGGCGTACTCCAACCCTCCGAGAAAAGCGTAACCGTCGCCAAGTCCGCCCGCCCCCAACACCTTGATGCTGCAAAACTTTGCGTCCGGAGCGATCCGCGCGATGATTCCCGCGCACGCGGTGCCGTGCCCGGCCGAATCCCCGCCCCCCGATGGATCGAACACCACACGCTTACCGTCGGTTCGAGCTTCTACCGACTTTACGACCTTTCCGGCCAACTCGGGATGCGAGGTGTCGATCCCACTGTCGATGATGGCGACCGTAACATCCTTTCCGGTACACGAGCGCCATTCCTTGGTCGGCCGAAATTTGCCCGACATCGTGGAAAGGAACTCGGTTTCGTCGACCTTCATTTCGAACTATCCAAGGAAACTTGTGGATTCGTTTTTCTCCGAAAACTTGATCACTGATTCAAGGATCTCCCGTGCCAGGTTACGCTCGGCCTCGCCGCGACTCGCGACCTCTCTTATCAGAATTGCGAGGTCCATCATTTCCCGGTGCTCTGCCGAATCACGAACATTCGCGAGCCAGCTTCGAATGGAACCCGCGTCCAGGTTATCCGAGCCTAAAATATTCTCGCCGAGGTCACGAAACAACTTCGCGGACTGATATGCATTTACAAGCGAAGCGATCGCACCAGCGAAGGTCGCCGCCCGATCCATCTCGTCCGGAGTGAAGGGTGCAAACGGCGGTTCCCCTCTTCGATTGATGTATTCGAGTACTCCAATTACGTCATCGCCGTGACGAAGCGGTGTCGCGAGTATGGTCTGCGTCGAATACCCAGTCTCCTTGTCGACCTCAGCGTAGAAACTCTCATCTTCACCTGCGTCAGCGATAGCCATTGGCTGACCGGACGAAAGCACAAACCCCGCAATTCCCTTCCCTGCCGGGACTCGTAAATTCAAAAGCTGGTCGGCCACGCGGCCGATGGCGATCAAAAAACGAAGATCGCTGCCGTCGCCATCGCGGATCAACACAGAAGCCTCGTCGCAATCGATCTGAGCCGCCGAAACAGTCAAAAGGCTCTTGATCGAACTTGTAAGCGGTTCAGTTAGTATATTTGCGACATCCACGGTCTCAACCAGGCGGCGGAGCTTTTCGCTGAGATCGCCATTATTTGGCTTGGGCATAAGGTCGATTTTCGCCCAAATCGCCTGCTTTCGCAAACAGTTTCGAAATCGCCTGGAATCGTCTATCGATTGATCGTTTGAGAAGTGCATATAACTGTTTGTGAATGACGCCAACCCGCTTAATTACGCGGCGGGTACTGATTTTCGAGGGTGATAGCTATGCCGAGGTTCCAGATCGCCATTTTTGTCGCGCTGCTTGCACACGGCATTTACGCCCAAAGTGATAGGGTCCTGACGCTTCCACCCGGAGACGCGAAATTCAAAATAACCCAGGGCTCAACGTTCGCTGCTTCAGGCGGACGAAAAACAGAGGAGCCGGTCGACACTCCGGCACCGGCGATCAAGTCGATCAGTTCGGACCTTGGCGAACTAATAAAGGTGGTCAGGAACAATCATGTTTCCGGCGGGACGCTACAAACGCAAGCCTTGGTTGGAGCAGCTATCTCATCGATGCTGGAACAGTTGGACCCGCATTCGAATTACTACGATCCGGACGCGCATAAGGAGCTGATCGATGACCAGCAGGGACGATATTCCGGCGTCGGAACTCTGATCTCCAGCTATTCCCGAAATGGCGTAGTAGATACCTACGTGCTGGGTGTTTCTAAAAACACTCCGGCTGAGCGTGCCGGCCTACGATTTGGCGACCGCATCGTT
>DATFEW010000095.1:0-2980 GCA_035250805.1 Pyrinomonadaceae bacterium | reverse complement strand
CTGAGTTTCATCTCCGGCAAGCCGGCCGTGATGATCTGGTTTCCGTCTGGCTTTCCGACCCGAATGAGCTTCGAGAAATGCGTCCCGGCGATTTTGTCATTGATGCTCGCGGCCGCCGCTACTTAAGTAATGACGAGATGCTCACAAGGCTTAATGAAACCTCGGCACCGGCTGCCAGGATAAATTTGGGCGATATTCCCGCGGTAAAGGTATTTCGGATCGACGAAACTTCACTCCCTATTTTTCAGCAGGATTAGCACCTGCTACTACATTCGAGACGCACCTGAGGTTGTGCGGCGATTTGGCGTGTTTGCTGCGCAATGTATAAACTAGGGTTTCCGGTGCGATCGAGAATATGCGCGGGAAAGATCCATAAATGAAAGTTGCTGTTATAGGCAGCGGGCCGGCGGCGGCGGGTGTTTTGATCGGCCTCCAAAAACATGCTCCCAATGCCGCCGTAACAATTTTTGACATCGGGAAATTACCGGATGTAAATCCAGTCCATACGCGTGCGCCCAGGGAGTGGACCGAGGACGAATATCAGGCTCTCCACTCGCAAATAAAATCGCAGTTCGGTTTCGCATTTCCCCCGCCAAAGACGTTTTTCGGCCAGGGGTTACGAAAGCACCAAGCCGGTGAGAACGCGAAGCCATTTATAAGTGAATTCTATGGCGGGCTCAGCCGGCACTGGAGCGCAAGCGTATTTCCGTTCGTTGAAAAGGATTTTGAGGGCTGGCCGTTGGGATTGCCGGAAATGACCCCGTACTACTCGGAGGTCGCCGATGAGATCGGGATCTCAGGACGTCACGATGAGCTCAATTCCTATTTTGGTGAAGACTTCGTAAACCGCCCGCCGATCGACATCCCATCGCCTATCGCTCGACTGAACGCCCACGTCAACAGCCAACCCGATCAAAAAGGTGAATACAACATAATTTCCGGGCTGAACCGCCTTGCGGTTGAAACTGAAAGCAAGGCTGCAAATTCGTGCGTTTATTGCGGTGAATGTATGTACGGGTGTTTTCGGAGCTCGATCTACGATGCGACTAAGACCATCGAGCATGCGAAATCTGTTGGGGTGGTCGAGAAAACAGTCAATCAGAAAGTTATGTCGGTTGATGGTTCGGGCGGAACGGTGATCGTCAAGACGAACTCGGATACGTTTGAAGGATTCGACAGGTTATATCTCGGAGCGGGCTGTTTCGGAACGTCCGAGATACTGATGCGGACGGTCGGGATCGAGGACGGCATCACCGTTAAAGACAACAACTCGTATGTTTTTCCGATATTTTATACAGGCGGCGGTATATCCAACGGCGATCATTCGGAGTATATTTCCATCACCAATACAATCCTCGGCGTAGTTCCAAAAGACGAAGACGGCCATTACGCTCATGTTCATATCTCACCGTTCGCGGATTACTATTGGCGATATTATTTCCCAGTGGGCTACTGGCGTTACTTGAAGATTTTTGCGTCGCGATTCAAGGCGCGGATGATCCTGGCCAAGATGTACTTTCCGACGCAGATCTCGAAGTCCTATTCACTCTCGCTGAACGAAAAAGACGGATTTCGGGTCGAAAAAGAGTCGTACGGCCCATCCGATGACTACGCCCGCTCGGTTTTGAAACATCTTCGACGCGTAGTCTCCGGGAAGGGTTTTATTCTCCCTCCGGTGAAGCTGATCCGGATGAGCACAAGCTCGCACTATGTCGGAGCGTTTCCTTATGAGGATTCAGTGGTCCCGGTCAAATCGAATGGGGAAGTGATGTCGAACGTTTATATCGCGGACTCGTCCGTTTTTCCTGAGAGCCCCGCTCAAACCCTGACATTCACGATAATGGCCAATGCAGCCCGGACCGCGCGGGAGTCGCTTGGATGACAAGTAAGAAAGTTGTCCTCACGGGAGCCCACTCCTATCTCGGCCAAAAACTTCTCTCGCATCTCTCAACGACCGGAGGATTTGAAGTTGCAGCGTTCATTACGCCGTGGGCAAAGGACGCCGGCCTCGTGGTGGGTGATGGAATTCGGTATCTGAAAGCGGATCTGACCAAGCCTTTATCCGATGAAGCGGCTGATGCCATCCGAAAAGCGGATCGTGTTTTGCACTTCGCGTGGATCCGCGGAAAAGACGAAGATAAAGTACTTGAAAGCAATCTTGCAATGCTGGCGAATCTGCAGCAGCACCTGAAGCGTCCTGAGGCGCTTGTTTTTATTTCATCGGTCGCTGCGTCTCCGAACACGTTGAGCCGTTACGGACGAACGAAATTCAAGATCGCGAACAAACTTCTTGACGATGGCGCAATCGTTCTTGTGACCGGGTTGATCGTCGACAAGGAACCCAAGGGACCATATAAATTGCTTGTCGATGTTGTTCGTAAGTACCCATTTTCAGTTAGGTTCACGGCAAATTCGGTAAAGGTTTATCCGATAAGAACGGATGACTTCCTCTCGGCAATCACCACTGTGTTGACCGCAGACCTAGCGTCCGGGAGTTACCGGGTTTATCCGTCGAATGCCGCCGACATCAACGAATTTTTGGAACAGCTGGAGAAAAAGTATCAGCGTGGGCGCGTTAGAGTTCCTGTAAGCCATAAACTCAGTATAAGCTCGCTTCGCGGTATGCATCGGGCTAAGATTCTTCCTGCAACGCTCGGCGAAAAGCTTTTGACCTTTCTTTACAAGGACGAGAAATATCTGGCGACGCATCGTACGCTCGAAGGAACCGGATCGATCGACCGTCCGCTGGAAGAAATGATATAGGTAGAGATTGTGGGACTGAAAATACTTTGGGGAATTTTGTTGGGGCTCTGGCTCGTGTTCGTGCTGATGGGACGCGGCGGATTTATTCACCTGCTCCTTTTGTGCGGGATCAGCGTACTAATGATCGATCTCGTCTCAATGTATCGTGCGCGGGGTGTCAGGATCGAGGCAGGTACCTCGGAAAAAAATGAACTTTAAGAATGTCTGAGAATAGCAG
>DATFEW010000089.1:0-6111 GCA_035250805.1 Pyrinomonadaceae bacterium | reverse complement strand
ACTCCTTGGGGGTTGGCAGTTGAGTGCGATCGTGACGTACAACAGCGGATACCCATGGACTCCGAGAACCGGTAGTTGTCTGCAAGGAGCCACAGTATCCAGCGGCAACTTCTGTGACCCGAGGCCGCCAGCCTACGACGGAACACCTCCATTGGGAAACTCCAATGAGGTTTTTCTCAGCGGCGGACCGTTTCCGGGAAGCTTTATCGGCGGGAACTGCTCCGTTGCCCCTGGCTGCAATTCAGTTTTTCAAACGTATTTCCCGTTTAACGCCAATCCATTGGACTTTCGACCTGGTATCGGACGCAACGTATTCAATGGGCCGAGGTATTTTTCAACGGATCTTTCCATCGGGAAGCGATTCGGTCTTTGGGGCGAAACGGCAGGCGTCGATCTGCGGTTCAACTTCTTCAATGTATTCAATCAGTTGAACTTTGCCCCGTTCGCCGCGCTTAGCAATCCGACGTTCGTCAGCCGGCCTCAATTCGGTATTCCCTCGAGCGGTTTGGCTGGGCGCGTTGGTGAGTTTCAGGCCAGATTCAGTTTCTAGACTGATCGAACTTTAACGAAAGGCGTGGACGCCGAGAGGGATCCACGCCTTTTGACTACCCGGCTGCCAAACCTCGAATGCGAAGATCAAAGAAAACAATAGCTTTCATCGCGATATCGGTCATTGCGGCCACAATGATCACTTCAGCCCAGACGCTTGATCTTCCCAAGATAACAAACAGCAAAAAGTACAACATAATCTTCATTCTCCTGGATGACCAGCGTTATGACGCGATGGGGTTTCTGGACTCCCAACCTTTTATTAAAACTCCGAACATGGATAGGATCGCGAGGGGCGGCGCGTATCTTCCCAGTGCATATGTTACGACAGCCCTATGTTCGCCTTCGCGTGCTTCGATCCTGACGGGGCAATACGCGCATCGACACCGGGTCGTTGATAACGACAGCGCTCTTCCCCCCGGGCTGACCTTTTTCCCGCAGTATTTGCAAAAGGCGGGTTACGAAACGGCGTTTATCGGCAAGTGGCACATGGGTGGCCCAACAGATCATCCGCAGCCGGGTTTTAATCACTGGGTCTCCTTTAAGGGACAGGGTCATTATCTGCCGCATCAGGATGGTCTTAACGTGAACGGCAGGAAAGTTCCGCAGAAAGGCTACATAACGGACGAACTGAACGCATATGCACTTGAATGGCTGAAAGGAAGAAGTTCGCCTAAGCCTTTTATGCTTTATCTTTCGCACAAGGCAGTTCACGCGGAATTCATTCCCGCCGATCGGCATTGCGGCCGGTATGAAAACATGAATTTCGCACCGCCCAAGACGATGAATCCGGCGCACGTACACAGTGCACCGATGTGGGTAAGGAATCAACGCAATTCATGGCACGGTGTGGATTTTGCGTATCACAAACAGCTTGACATCGCGGAGTACTACAAACGTTACGCCGAAACTCTGCTGGCGGTTGATGAAGGTGTCGGCCAGATCCTCGACCTTTTGATAGAGAAAGGCATGGCTGAAAACACGCTGGTCGCGGTGATGGGAGACAACGGTTTTGCCTTTGGCGAACACGGCTTGATCGACAAGCGAACGGCGTATGAAGAATCGATGCGGGTGCCCCTTGTGATGCAGCTGCCTGCGATGATCAAGCCCGGAACAAAGATCGACGAGGTTGTTGCCAATATCGACCTCGCACCGACATTTCTTGAGCTCGGCGGGCTGAGGGCCCCTGGTAATATGGATGGAAATAGCTATGTTCCGATCCTGAAGGGCGAGAAGATCCAATGGCGCGATAGTCTTTTGTACGAATACTACTGGGAATACGCCTTTCCTCAAACACCAACGACACACGCCCTACGCGGGGACCGCTACAAATATATAAATTATTACGGGATCTGGGACATAAACGAGCTTTACGATCTTCGGAACGATCCGCTTGAGACCCGCAATCTTATTTTCGATCCTGAGCACAAGAATACCGTTGATCGGATGCGTGAACAGCTTTTCGGTATCATGGAAAAAACCGGTGGGATGTATATTCCTCTGAAAGCAAATCGTTGGGGTCAGCAAAATCTGCGGCGGGAAGACAAGGCAAAGCCAGCTGAATTTCCACCTCAGCTTATAAAGAAACCGTGAAAGGTGTCTCGATGTCTTAAGGAATGCTTCGACTAGTCACCACTATCCTTCTTTCTTTTTTTTGTTTGCAGGTCGGAATTGCGGCTCAGGCGCCTCCGATCCGCGTAATGACCTTTAACATACGATACGATGAGCCGCGTGACGGCGTGAATGCGTGGCCGAACCGGAAACAGAAAGTCGCGGATGTCATTCGTTTTCACAAGGCCGATGTCGTTGGCGTGCAGGAGGCCCTGTTGACGCAGCTTCGCGACCTTGAAAAGCTTTTGCCCGGCTTTGCTTGGGTCGGCGTGGGCCGCACGGACGGTAAAGAGGGGGGCGAATACTCTGCGATACTTTATCGAAAGAACAGATTTCGTGTTGTGGCCAGCGATACGTTCTGGCTCTCTGAGACACCCGAAAAGGTCGGCAGCAAAGGCTGGGATGCGGCATATCCGCGGATCGTCACTTGGGCGAAGCTTAAGGACCGGGTCAGCGGAAAAACTTTTGTCCATTTTAATACCCATTTCGATCATGTCGGGGAAAAGGCACGCGCTGAGAGCTCGTCGCTCATTCTGAAAAAAGCGGGCGAGATCCGCGGCAAGGGGCCGTTCGTCGTGACCGGCGATTTCAACGTCCGAAAGGATAGCGGCGCGTACAACACGATCGTGACGGGAACGCCGAATATTAAGGTGGTGGATACCCGATTCGCGAGTGTTAACGGGCACTTCGGCGGCGATTCAACATTTAACGGATTCAAAGAGCTTGAGCCTGGCCGCACGATCGATTATATCTTTGTTCGTGACGGAATAAAGGTATTGGAGCATGGAACGCTTTCCGACCGGTGGGACGGCCTGTGGGCATCGGACCATCTGCCTGTGATAGCTGAGATCGTCATTGACTGAGGAACGAGTGAGGTTCTGTAACACTGTTATCCGTTTGAAATGAGATCCGTATGAAACCATTTGTGTTAGCGCTTCTTTTGTTTCTTATTATTGGCGGCCCGGTTTTGAGCCAACGGCCCGTCCAACTACCAGCAAAAGATCGCGCTATTGAGCAAAAGATCAACGCCCTGGTCGCCCGGATGACTCTGGCCGAAAAGCTGGGCCAACTGCAACAGCTTGATGGAGAAGGAAATGGAAGATATCGTCCCGAACATCTTGAAATGGCGCGTAAAGGCTTGCTTGGTTCGACGCTGAACGTGCGCGGCGCGAAAATGACGAACGAATTGCAGCGGGCCGCGCTCGAGTCGCGTTTGAAGATCCCGCTACTGTTCGGTTTTGATGTCATCCACGGTTACCGCACGATCTTTCCCGTGCCATTGGGCGAGGCTGCCAGCTGGGACCTTGCTTTGATAGAAGGAAATGCCGCGATCGCGGCTGCGGAATCGCGTGCAGCCGGGGTTCATTGGACGTTCGCACCGATGGTCGATATCGCACGTGATGCGCGTTGGGGCCGGATTATCGAAGGGGCCGGCGAGGATACATTCCTGGGTTCGCAGATCGCAGCCGCACGAGTTCGCGGTTTTCAGGGAACAGATTACAGCCGGCCGAATCGGATAATGGCGACCGCCAAGCACTGGGTCGGGTACGGCGCGGCTGAAGGGGGTCGCGATTACAACACGACAAACTTGAGCGAACGCAGTTTGCGCGAGATCTATTTTCCCCCCTTCAAAGCCGCGGTCGATGCCGGTGTCGGGTCGTTCATGACGGCCTTTAATGATATCGATGGAGTACCTGCAACTGGTAATCCCTTCGTTTTAAAGGATGTTCTCAGGAAAGAATGGAAATTTGACGGTTTGGTTGTCAGCGATTATACGGCCGTACTGGAACTCATAATGCACGGCCTGGCAAGGGACGAGCCCGCTGCCGCCATGTACGGCCTTAACGCCGGGACCGACATGGAAATGGTGAGCCGGCTTTACAATAAATACGGTGAACAGCTGATTCGCGAAAAAAAAGTTTCAATGGCGACGATCGACCAGGCCGTGAGAAATGTTCTCAGAATGAAGTATCGTCTCGGGCTTTTTGATGATCCGTTCGTAGATGAGAACCGCGAGAACGCCGAGGTATTCAAACGTGCTAATCGCAATGCTGCAAAGCTCGCCGCAGAAAGATCATTTGTGCTGTTGAAGAATGAAAACGATACTTTGCCGATCAGCAAGACGACGAAAGCGATCGCGGTTGTCGGTGCGTTGGCCGATGCCAAAAGCGAAATGAACGGAAACTGGTCAGGCGACGGCCAGCCGAATGATCCGATCACGATCCTTGAAGCGTTACGAAAGAAGTATCCGCAAACCCAGGTTAGATATGAACCCGGCTGTGATCCGGTGTGCGACTCAGACGCCGGGTTTGCGCGTGCGGTTGAGGCGGCCAAGGCGTCGGATTATACGATACTTGTTGTAGGGGAGTCGGCAGCGATGTCGGGCGAGGCATCATCCAGGTCAGACATCGGGCTGCCCGGTAAGCAACTCGATCTGGTAAAAGCTATCCACGCCACCGGCAAACCCTACGCGGTGGTCCTGGTAAATGGCCGTCCGTTGACGATCAATTGGCTGGCTGAGAATTCCCCCGCAATTCTGGAAACCTGGTTTGCCGGGACCGAGGCCGGCAACGCGATCGTCGATACGCTGTTCGGCGATGCTAATCCAGGCGGCAAGCTGCCCGTATCGTTTCCGCGGTCTGTCGGGCAGCTCCCTCTTTACTACAACTACAAACGTACCGGCCGCCCGGTGCTTACGACAAATAAGTACACTTCGAAATATCTCGACGTCGGCAATTCGCCGCTTTACCCATTTGGACACGGCCTCAGCTATACGCGATTTCAACTCCAGAATCTGAGGCTCGACAAACTCCAGATGCGGCCCAACGAGGCCGTGAAAGTGAGCATGGATGTAACCAATCGAGGCAGGGTCGCCGGTGACGAAGTTATCCAGCTTTACATCCACGACATAGCCGCTTCGGTAACGCGTCCGGTTCGCGAATTGAAAGGATTCAAACGAATAACTCTTAAACCGGGCGAAAAGCAGACCGTCGAATTTACGGTCGATCGTTCGCATCTCGAATTTCTCGGCCGAGACCTGAAACCTGTCCTGGAACCGGGCGAGTTCCAGATCAACGTCGGAACAAGCAGCGACAACGGATTGGGCAGCGTTTTTGAGGTTATCGATCCGGGGCATCCGCAGACGGCGAACAAAGATGCAGAACCCGATCCGGCGCCGCGGCAGCCAATTCCCACCGCGCGGATCTCGCCGGCCGACGACGCTTTTCTCGAAGACCTTTCGAAGCGGACTTTTCAATTCTTCTGGGAGCGGACCAACCCAAAGAACGGGCTCACGCTCGACCGCGCTCCTGCCGACGGGTCACCTCGATCGCCGGAACATCGCAGCTATAATATCGCGAGTATCGCATCGTCAGGTTTTGCTCTGAGTGGTTATTGCATAGCTGCCGACCGCGGTTGGATCACCAAAGAACAGGCGAAGGAACGCACCCGAACCACCCTTGATTTTTTTGCCAATAGGTCGTTTCACAACAACGGATGGTTCTATCACTTTGTCGATTATGAAACCGGCGAACGCCGCTGGAATAGCGAGATATCGTCGATCGACACCGCGCTCTTGCTGGGTGGCATTCTGACCGCGAAACAATGCTTCTCCGATGATAGACTGATAGGTGAATTGGCGGACAAGATATACCGCCGCATCGATTTCAAGTGGATGCAGGCCAACGATCCCTTTCTGCTCAACCACGGGTTTCGCCCGGAGACCGGGCATCTGAACAATTATTGGTCGCGATATAGCGAGGATACGATGCTTTATCTGCTCGCGATCGGTTCGCCGACACATCCAATACCCGCGAATTCCTGGTGGGCCTGGGAGCGCGTTTGGCAGGAGTATGGAGGTCACAGGTATCTCGCTGCGGTTTCGCCTCTTTTTATTCACCAGTTTTCGCATGCATTTGTCGATTTCCGCAGCCGCCGCGAACGCCGTCCGCC
>DATFEW010000086.1:0-4854 GCA_035250805.1 Pyrinomonadaceae bacterium | reverse complement strand
TCTCCTTGTCCCGGAATGCACCACGCGCTTCGGATGCACGCGGTCCGCCCGAACCCATTGTGGCCCCGGCCATACCTTTGATCTCGTTATAGGTGTCATCGGTGAACATAAGCACCAAAGTCGAGAAATGCTCGGTAAGTGTTGGAGACCCCGAAAAGAAGTTCAGCATCTTTTTCTCGGATTCGACCGGCGGTGTAAGTCTCATTTCCCCGTCGCCGATGAATACAGCTCCGGTGACCTTCCCATCGACCGGTGAAAGAAAATATATTTCGCCTGATCTGAGTGTGAATGTCGCAGCGTCGCGCTTCAAAGCGATATCACCAACAGTTGCGAACTCACCCGAAAACGAGCCAGGGCCTTCTGAAACCCCGCGGTATCTAACATAAAGCGGGTCAATATTCGCCTTTGTTGCCGTTACCGTGACCTCGCCCAAAACCCTGGGAGGGTCTTTCGGAGGGTTCTGTGCATTAAGGAAGCCGCAAAGCGCGCCAAGGGTAAGGAGGCAATATAGATAACTCTTCATATTCATATTTTATTACGATCGATCCTCAAAAAACGATTCAATAAATGTGGATCAACGCGCTGGGTCTTATTTGTTAGACGGCGAAAAAAGAAAAAAGGTCTCTCATTAAATGAGAGACCCGAAAGATACGAATCTAATGTTAAAAGGTTTTAGAAGTCGTACCGAAGTGCGAACTGGAACACCCTCGGGACGCTCTGCGAAGCAGTGATGCGTCCAAAGTTATTTGGATCAGAGATATCCAAAGCCGGGGGTGCAAAAAAGTTAGTGTTCGTAATATTATACCCTTCAGCTCTGAACGTAAGCATGTGGCCCTCAGACCAGGGCATCCTGAATTTCTTGGACACAACCATATCCAGTTTCCAGAAACCTTCACTACGGAAAGTGTTTCGATTTCCGTTTTCCCCATGATGCGGGAACCGCAGAGCGGCTAGTACAGCATCCGGGTCGGCAAAGTATTGAATACCAGTACCTTCGTCATGGATTGCAGCGGCAAAAATGGATGGATCTGTTCCCGGGAGGATCACAGCCTGGCTTTCCGCACTGAATACAACTGGGAATGCGTTTGTAAGCGACTTGGCAGGCAGTCCGGAGCGTGCCGTGAAAATACCGGCAACGTTCCAACCACCAATTATCGCATCAAGCCAACCCGGCATATCCGTGCCGAATGCCCGGCCGCGGCCAAACGGTAACTCCCATATACCGTTGATATTCATCAGATGACGAATGTCAAAGTCAGCATCGCCGCGGCATGCATCCAAATTGGTCAGGTCGCAGATATAGCTCGAGCCTGTGTTATTACTGTTGGACACGTTGAAGACGCTTGATGCGTTATCGATCGCGTGGGACCAGGTATAGTTGACGTCAAACTGGAAACCCTGCGAAAAACGCTTTCGGAGGCTGACCAGCAACCCGTCATATGAAGACTCGGCAAGATTCGAAACGTAAGTGTTTCTCGCGAACTGAGCGCTCATTCCCACGTTTGCCAGCAACAAGCTATTGGTGTACAGCTGCTGGATGAGATCCGCCGTCCCCCCGTCCAGAACCAGGGATGGAAAGAAGATGGCTGCCAGTTGTGTACAAGTGCCGCCCGGCCCGACGAACGTAGCACACGTTTGCGTGGGACTGCGGAGACCTCGAATCCCTGCGAGAAGTTGGTTCTCCAACCACGGTTGGGGCGTCAAATTAGCAGTCGGCGTTCCCGCCTGCATTTGAGCTTGAAGAGCATTCAGCGCGTCGAACATCAATTGACCGGATGACGGATCTTTGAAGTTCAGCACTTGTGCCGCGTCGGCCAAAGCAAACAGCTTTCTGCCCCTACGCCCGACGTAAGAAACATCTAGAATCATGTTCCCCGGCAATTCACGCTGAATGCCAAAACTCCACGTGTGAGAATAGGGGATCTCAAAGTCGGGATCCGCTAAATAGTTCGAAGCAAGACCAGAGGTAGTAAGACCGATCGGCCGCCCCGCCGCATTAAGATTTGGGGTGATGGGTGTGGTTACCGGAGGCGGAACCGTTCGAGTGGGAAACTCGTTTATCGCTGTAAAGCGGGGATCGTTCAGTAGACTTCCGGAGATATTCGTCGCACTGCCAAAGTTGAGAGCCACGCTCCGGTCGAAAATGTAACTGTTTTGATCGACGAGGAAAGAGACTGCGCCGCCGGGCCGATCATAAACTAGCGAGTAACCGCCGCGAATCGCTGTCTTTCTTTCACCGAAGATCGTTCCCAAAATCCCTGAGGTAAATGAAGGATTGTAATTAAAACCGATCCTGGGCGAGAAGTTGTCCCAGTCGGTTTTATACATCGGCATCCCGTCGTTAGCTTTGCCCGCCAGCACATAGGTGAGCAGGGGCTCGGAATTGTTGCCGCTAATTCCCGCTGCAGCATTTGCAAGTCGAACGTCGAACAGTTCGTTGAGAGATACGTCAGTACCCGTCTGGAACCCATTTTTGTCGTAGGGTGCCGGGTAGAGCTGCCATCTCAATGCGAAGTTTAGCGTTAGGTTCGGACGGACTCGCCAGTTGTCCGCGACATAGAGCTCGGTTTCGTCATAAACCCAATTGCGCATTCTTCCTGTTCCGAGAGGCAGTGGTGTACCCTCTGGATCGTAAACATACCTTGTGCCCTGACTTGCCAGTCTGCCGAGTGCAAAGGCAAAAGCAGCGTCGTAGTTTGTCACCGCCCCCGCAAGGATGTTTGTCGGACGGAATGTTGAATTGAGCGCCGTCAAGCCGCCGCCGAGTCCAATACCCGGAAAATCAAAATCATTGACAAGCGTCGTGTTTTGGCGGATCGGTTTGTAAGAGCCGCCGAACTGAAATACGTGGTTGCCCTTTGTCCACGTCACGTCGTCGCGGAAAGTCGGGACGCTAACATCACGATCCTGGAAGGTGATATCCGCAAACGGGTTCGAAATTACCGCGAACGTAACGTTCGCGGGAAAAGTTGGAGCATCCGGCACCGGGAAGACCCACTTTTGCCGCGAAACTCCCGCAGTCACCTGGTTCGTTACTGAAGGTGTTATCACCCACGTATGGCCAACTACGAACTGGTAGCTTTTATCGTCCAGCCTCTGACCATCTTCATCTCCGGGAAACTGTTGAAGCGCATTGGTTTGGGTGTTGCGAGTGAGTGTGAGGCGGCCAAACATTCGCTGGTTCTCATTAATGTTTCCATCTATGCGCGCCGTATAAGTGTTGTTTTCCAAAGTAACCGGTGCATTAAATCTGAAAAGACCAGTATTGATGCCGTTTCCGCCCGTCAGATCGTTTGCCAGCGGGTACCGCTCATTTATGAACGAAAGGAGTCCGGGATTGACCCCAACGCCGCGTGGATCCCTTTGCGCTATTTCTGCAGGTGTAAGGAACCCGATGCAGTCGGGGCGCGTATCAAGTCGCGCGGATGTCGGACATGCGGCTCCGGTTGTAGTCGAAGTGGCCCGTATATAACCGATGCTTCCCTCGCGAAAATGCTGTAGAGGCACTGTCCGCGAAGCCGATAACTCCGAGTTATCACGGCGACCTTCGTAATCGAAGAAAAAGAAAAGCTTGTCCCGTCCGCTATTAAAGATCGGTCCTCCCTCACCAAAATTCGGGAATGGCAACGGACCGCCCAAACTCCCACCGAATTGATGACGCTGCAAGGCCGGTCTCGGTACGCCGTTTCGATTGTTGAAGAAAGTGTTGGCCGCGAAATTTTCGCCGCGGTAGTATTCACGTAATGAACCGTGAAACTCATTCGTTCCAGGCCTTGTACCCAGCTCGATCTGACCGCCGCTGCTTCGTCCCTGATTTGGACCCGGATTTGCGGTCGTGGCCCTAAATTCCTGGACAGAGTCAATGGGAAGATTGCCGACAGTCACAAAAGCCTGGCCGGTGGTGACGTCGTTAGAATCAATACCATCTACGGTGATGTTGCTTTGGTCGGCGCGCGCGCCTGTGACCGAACCGACACGGTTTATATTTCCGGTCCCAACGTTGTCGCCGATCACGCCCGGCTGCAGGCCCAATAGAGCGGCCGGATTATCCCGGAGCTGGATCGGAAGCTCGCGGATCTGTCGTTCGTTGATCACATTACCGACACTTGCGTCCGTGGTATTGAGCGTGGCTTCCCCAGCCTGAGTAGTGACCGTGACCGTCTCCGAGACCTGGCCGGCCGTCAGCCGAACATCGTGCGTTTCGGTACGAGAAATACCTAACGCGATGTCGTTTAGAACCATTGTTTGAAAGCCGGGCGCGGTGAAGGTCAGCCTGTAGCCGGTTCCCGGCGGCACGTTGTTGAAGACATATACCCCGTTGTCGTTGGCGGTGGCGGTAAACTCGCGCGAAGTTTTCGTATCAAGTAATACGACGTTCGCACCCGGGATCACTGCTCCTGTTGGATCGGCCACGACTCCTGTAACGCCGGAGACACCCTGGGCCAGAATGCCTGCCGACAACATAAACATCATAGCGATTGCTAAAAACAATCTATTCATTGTTTAACTCCTAATTCGAATTAAGTGATGGAAAATAATGCCGAAACACGTTTCCTTCGATTCTGGATTTTCTAATTCAGAACGGGCCACTGGTTGTTTTCGGGAGAGCGAGGGCTTGCAGCAAGTACCTCTAAAAACCCGCCTGCTATTTCATGCCAACTGATGCACAAAGTGTTCCAGAAATAAATTCTTATGTAAGGACAAGCGCGTTTTTAGTTACCGGTTTCGATTGTTTCTGAGGTCATGAAAGGGGATGAAGGAACGAAAATTTTTTTCAGAAAGATAGGCGTATTCATTAGATCGTACGCGGACGAAAATTGTGAACGCTAATTTGTAGATGCTAAACGAATTATC
>DATFEW010000063.1:0-8089 GCA_035250805.1 Pyrinomonadaceae bacterium | reverse complement strand
GAGAGTACAGAGTCGAGAGTTGAGAGAAAAAGCCTCGCGGACTCTCCACTCTCCACTCGCAACTCTCCACTATTTCTTCCCAGGTGCCTTCTTCTTCGCCACGGCGGCTTTGCGCGGGCCCTTGCGCGTACGTGCGTTCGTCGATGTCCTCTGGCCGCGGACCGGCAGGCTCCGCCGGTGGCGCAAACCACGATAGCAGCCGATATCCATCAAACGCTTGATGTCCATTTGAACGCGCTTGCGCAGATCACCCTCGACCTCGCCTTCCGAATCCAGGATCGAACGGATCTTGTTCAGTTCGTCTTCGCTAAGATCCCGTATCTTTGCGTCTACATTAACGCCTGCTTTTCCGAGGATCTCGGTCGCGCGCGAACGTCCCACGCCGTAAATATACGTCAAACCAATTTGTGCCCTTTTTTGGGGCGGCAGATCAACTCCTGCTACTCGTGCCATAACTTATCTATTCCAAAATCTCAGATTCCAGATTCCAGATTCCAGATCGCCCGCCATTCCATTTGGAATTTGGAATCTGGAATATCCAATCTATCCTTGCCTCTGCTTGTGCTTCGGGTTATCGCAGATCACACGCACGACGCCCTTGCGGTGGATGATCTTGCATTTGTCGCAGATCTTTTTTACTGAAGGCCTGACTTTCATGATTCCCTCTCGTTAGGAGTTCCGCCTTTAGGCGGCCTGCTGAAGCAGGAACTCCGAACTACTTATACCGATACGTTATCCGGCCGCGTTTGAGGTCGTATGGCGACAGCTCTACAAGGACCTTGTCGCCCGGGAGAATTCTTATAAAATTCTTCCGCATTTTCCCCGAAATATGAGCCAGAACCTCATGCTGGTTCTCGTCGACTGCGACCTTGAACATCGCGTTCGGCAGTGTTTCCAGCACCGTCGCGGTCACCTCGATCGCCTCTTCTTTCGACATACCAGCATATGCCAACCGCTGATTAGTTGGACAAACCGTAGATATTAACCTTTTTCGAGTCCAAACTCAAGTTACGCCGATGCCATTTCGGCGATCCCAGCGCCCAAAGTCCGTTTTTGTTCTTTTGTCAGGGTCAGGATCTCCGGGCCGTCGGCCGTTATAGCCACGGTGTGCTCCGCATGGGCCGAAGGCAGCCCGTCCGCGGTAATGACCGTCCAGCCGTCGCCAAGGACCTTCGTTTCGCGGGTACCGATATTCAGCATCGGCTCGATCGCGAAGCAGTAACCGGTCCGGATCTTCTCCCTCGTACCGGCCCGGCCGTAATTCGGTATTTGAGGAGCCTCATGCATACGACGGCCAATGCCGTGGCCGGTGTAGTCTCGAACTATGCTGTACCCGAATTTTTCGGCGTGTTCCTGAATCGCGGCGCCAATGTCCCCTACCCGATTGTTTGGACGACACTGTTCAATACCTAGTGCGAGACATTCTTCGGTTACTTGAATTAACCGCAAAAGCTCGTCGCTGACCTTGCCGACCGGTACCGTGATGGCAGTATCACCGACAAATCCGTCCAGGGTGCATGCCATATCGAGCGAGATAATGTCGCCCCCTTTGAGCGGCGTATCGTTCGAAAAACCGTGAACGACCTGTTCGTTGAGCGACGCGCAGATGGCAAACGGAAACGGCACCATTCCATGGGGCTTGTAACCGATGAAGGTGGGGATCGAACCCGCATCGCGCATCATTTTTTCGGCGGCGGCGTTGAGTTCAAGCGTGGAGATTCCGGGGACCACCATCCCGCGCAAAGTTTCACGAACATCGGCGATCAGTTCGCCGACCGCCCGCATTTTCTCCATGTCTTTTTGCGACTTTGCGATGATCATCCGCTTTCCAAGAAGAAACCTTAATAAGTTTGCCACAGAGCTCACGGAGAGAAGATAGGGCAATCTGGCTAGATAAGCTTTGAGATCTCTCGATAGATCTCTTCAACCTCGCCGCTTCCATCCACCTTTTTCAGCCGTCCGCTTTTTTCGTAATACTCGAGAAGCGGTTTGGTCTGTTCGTCGTACGTGGCGAGTCGCGTCGAAACACTATCTTCGTTGTCGTCCGCGCGATGAACTAGCTTGGCATCGGGATGCTTGTCACACACGTTGTCCGATTTCGGCGGCTTCGAATAAATATTATAGATCTCGCCGCAAGCCGGGCACGAGCGCCGGCCCGTTAACCGTCGTATCAGCTCATCGCGCGGGACATCGACCGTAATTGCTTCGATCTCTTTCCCCTGGACCGTTGCTAACTCTTCAAGCTGCCGGGCCTGGACCGCGGTCCGCGGATAGCCGTCGAGAACGTAACCGTTTCTGCTGTCCGCCCGCGACGTTCGATCTTCCACCATCCGGTACGTGACGTCGTCGGGTACGAGCGTTCCCGCGGCCATGATCCCCTGCACCTCGCGTGCGAGCGGAGTATCGAGCGACTTCATCTCGCGGAACATATCGCCGGTCGATATCTGCGGCAGCCCGTGACGTTCCTGCAAAAGCCTTGCCTGTGTTCCCTTTCCGGCTCCCGGTGCTCCGATCAACACTATTATCTTATCCATCAAGTCCATTACCACAGAGACACAGAGGCACAGAGATTCTTAAACAGCTCTGTACCTCTGTGTCTCTGTGGTTCAAAAATCTTTTATGACCGCCTACCACGCAGCCGCGAGCCGGCACCTAAAAATCCTTCGTAATTCCGCATCACGAGCTGTGCCTCGATCTGCGCGACGGTGTCCATGGCGACGCCGACCAGGATCAGGAGCGACGTACCGCCGAAGAAGAATTGGTAACCCAAGCCAGTCGGTATCCAGTTCAAACCAGGCGTCGCGCTGAAAAATGCGTCAAGCCTATCGCCGACGAACGGCAGCCGTGCGACCTGAAATCCGCTTAGCAGGATCTGCGGTATGAATGCGACGAAACAAAGGTAGATAGCACCTACCGTGGTCAACCGCGTCAAAATATTGTTCAGATACTCCGCCGTCGGTGCGCCCGGGCGAATACCGGCAATAAAGCCCCCGTGTTTTCGAAGATTATCCGAGACTTCGTCCGTATTGAAAACGATCGTGATGTAAAAGAACGTAAAGATCACGATGAGCGCGAGAAAGACAAGCTCATAGTACGGATCGCCCCCGTGAAACTGTGTGAAGAAGGCGTGGATCTGCGACCATATCGAATTCGGGTTATTCGGGTCCGGCGGAAACGCAGCCATCAGGGTCTGGGGCATTGCCAGGATCGACGACGCAAAGATCACGGGGATAACGCCGCCCATGTTGATCTTGAGAGGGAGCGTCGTCTCTTGTCCGCTGAAGGTTTGGCTCCCGATGCGCCGGCTTGCGTAGCTGATGGGGATCTTTCGACGTGCCGATTCAACATAGACGATCAACGCGATCAAAGCCACCAAAACAACGACAAGGAAGATCACGCCGAGGGTCTGGATCGCGTCGCCCGCGCGAACGCGATTCACCACCTGAACCACTGCATTCGGCAAACCGATCACGATACCGGCAAAGATGATCAGCGAGATCCCGTTACCAACCCCGCGTTCGGTGATCTGCTCACCGAGCCACATTACGAAGATCGTGCCTGTCGTCAGTGTTACGACGATCATTAATGTCGCCGGCCAACTTTCCGGAATAATGGCGTTACGGCTAAGCCATGTCGCGACAAAGAACGTTTGCACGGCACAGAGAACAACGGTCAGATACCTCGTCCACTGATTCAGCTTTTGACGCCCGACCTCGCCCTCTTCCTGTATCTTCTTGACCGCGGGCGATAGGACCGGCATCAACTGCATGATGATCGATGCCGTAATGTAAGGGGTCACGCCGAGAGCGAAAACCGAGATCGTGCGGAAATTGCCGCCGGAAAACAGGTCGAGAACGCCAAGCAGTGTTCCCGCAACCTCGCCCCAAACCCTTTCAAGTTGCAGCTTGTTTATTCCGGGAGCAGTAACGTGTGCGCCAAGCCGGTAGATAGCAAGAAGCCCGAGCGTGAACAAGATGCGTTTCCGCAGCTCGGGGATCCTGAACATGTTTTGGATGGCGGCAAAAAACTTTTCCATATTCTTCTTCGTTTGGAGTTTCGCCTTCAGGCAGCCCTGGAGTTAAACCAAAGCCTGCTAAAGCAGGTACTCCAAACTTAGGCCGTGGCTTCCGCAGCCTTAACTATCTCAGTTGCCGTCCCGCCGGCTTTTTCGATCTTGTCCTTTGCAGACTTCGTGAAGCGATGCGCCGAGATCTTAAATGATTTCGAAATATCACCGCTGCCTAGAATCACAAGGTCGTGCTTTGCCTTCTTGATCAGACCGCGCTCGTGCAGTATCTCAGGGGTAACCTCATCACCGGAATTGAAATTCGCTTCGATCTTGCCCAGGCTGATCTCGATCCACTGTTTCTTAAAAATGTTCGTGAATCCGCGTTTCGGGAGCCGTCGCTGTAGGGGCATCTGTCCGCCTTCGAAACCCGGACGGCTTGAGTAGCCCGACCGCGATTTTTGCCCCTTGTGTCCGCGGCCGGCGGTCTTGCCAAGGCCCGAACCGGGCCCGCGGCCGACGCGCTTCTTCTTATGCGTCGAACCCGGTGCAGGATGTAAATTGTTTAGTGATAAAGCCATAATATTAATTATGAATGACGAATTATGAATGATGAATGTTTCCTACTTGAGACTCGACATCCATCATTCGTCATTCAATCCACGATCCTTAAGAGGTGCGGAACCTTCGCAACGATCCCGCGCATTGACGGCGTATCCGGTCGCGTCACCGTTTGATTGAGCTTCGTAATCCCGAGACTCTTCACGATATCTTTTTGCTTTTTCGCATATCCGATCGAGCTGCGGTAATACTGGATCGTGATCTTCGCGTCTTCTGTTTTCTTTGCCATGCTTGTGATTCCAGATTCCAGATCCAAATTCCAGATCGCAAATACATTAAATCTGGAATTTGGAATTTGGAATCAAACTAATTCCTCAACCTGCTTGCCCCTCAACCTTGCGACCTCGATCGGATCTTTCATTCGAGCCAGGCCATTGAAAGTCGCGCGGATTACATTATGGGCGTTCGCCGAGCCGAGTATCTTCGTGCGGACATTGTGCACGCCAAGCGACTGCAAGACTGCACGAACGGCTCCGCCTGCGATAACGCCGGTTCCTTCAGCCGCTGGTTTCAAAAGCACCCGCCCGGCACCGTACACACCTGTCAGTTCGTGCGGCAGGGTTCCGTCGATCAACGGGACGCGGATCAGATTGTTCTTTGCCGCTTCAACCGCTTTCTTGATCGCGTTTGGAACTTCCTTCGCTTTTCCGGTGCCGAAACCTACGTGGCCGGCCTCGTCACCGACGACCACCAACGCCGCGAACGACATATTCTTTCCGCCCTTCACAACCTTGGTCACGCGGTTGATCTGGATAAGCTGATCCTTAAGGATCAGGCCGTTCGGAGAAATTCTCTGCTTACTCTTCATCTTTCTTCTCGTCTTCTTGTTTTGCTTCGGTCTCAGCCTTCGCCTTCTTGGCAGGCTTTGCCTCACCATCGCCCTTAGCCTTCTTTGCCGGCTTTGTTTCGGCCTCCGGCTTTGCTTCTTTCGCCGGTTTTACAGCCTCGCCCTTGTTCAGACCTGCTTCGCGCGTAGCGTCGACCAACGCCTTCACGCGCCCGTGATAGACGTACCCGCCTCGGTCGAAAACTACATTCTCGACGCCCGCGGCTTTTGCCCGTTCGGCCAGGGCCGTTCCGACCCGCTTCGCGGCGTCGATGTTACCGCCGGTTTCCCCAGCAAGGGCTTTTTCTGTGGTCGACGCGGTCGCAAGTGTTTTCCCGTTATCGTCGTCGATCACCTGTGCGTAAATGTGGTTAAGGCTGCGAAAAACCGCAAGACGCGGGCGCTCCGCTGTGCCGCGAACTTTCTTGCGAATGCGGCTGTGCACTCCTCGCCTGATATCTGCCTTTGTTGTCTGTGCCATAACTCTCTCGTTTCGGAGTTCCAGCTTTAGCTGGCTTGTACTCCGGAGCCGCCTAAAGGCGGTACTCCAAACTACTATTTACCTGTTTTGCCGGGTTTCAACTTATAGAACTTGTCCGCGTAGCGAACACCTTTACCTTTATAAGCGTCCGGCTTTCGGAGGCGGTTCAGTTCCGCCGCTACCTGCCCAAGCTTCTGTTTATCGATGCCGCTTAAAGTGATCGTCAGCTGATACTGATTGATGGATGTTTTCGTATTTACGCGTTCGGTTTTTGCTTCGATGCCCTCCGGCAGCGGAAACTCGATCGGGTGGGAATAACCGAGCGAAAAAACGATCTTCTTACCCTGAACATCGGCCTTGTATCCGACGCCAACAACGTCCATCTCTTTCTTAAAGCCCTCGGTAACGCCGACGACCGCATTGTTTGCCAAGGCACGTGCCAAGCCGTGAAAGGCAGTGTAACTGTCGTCAGAACGCTCTGCAATCAGCCCGCCGTCTTCCTGTTTGAACTTCACGCCGTTCGGGATCGGCGTCGACAGCGTGCCCTTCGGCCCCTTCACTTCAAGCGCCGATTCACCTATGGTTACGGTGACACCGGACGGTATCGTGATCGGTTTTTTTCCTACTCTAGACATAAATCATTGGTCTTTGGCCTTTGGTTTTAGGTCTTCGGCAAACGCCCAAGACCAAAGACCAAAGACCGGTCTTCTAATAAACCTCTGCCAAAATTTCGCCGCCCACATTCGCCTTTCGCGCGGCCTTTCCGCTCATCAAGCCGTATGAGGTCGAGACGATGTTCACGCCATATCCGCCAAGAACCCTCGGTATCTCGCCGGCCCCGACATAAACGCGCCGGCCCGGCCGTGAAACGCGCGAGAGATGAGTGATCGACGAAGTTCCCTTTGCGTCGTACCGCAAAAAGATCCGTATCGCGTACCTCGGCCCTTCACCTTTCGTAGTGAAATTATTGATGTAGCCCTCTTCTTTCAGGATCCGCGCAAGCTCCAATTTCAGCTTCGAACCCGGAATGTCCACACGCGGATGATTCGCTCGTATTGCGTTGCGAATTCGCGTTAGCATATCGGCTATTGGATCTGTCATTACTTATTAACTCCGTTCTTCGTTCGGAGTTCCAGCTTTAGCTGGCTCCGGTAAAGATTCAAATTCTTTATCACAATCGAGGCCGCCTAAAGGCGGAACTCCAAACTACCAACTTGACTTCACAACCCCCGGTATTTGGCCCTCGAGCGCAAGCTCGCGAAGCGCGATGCGCGACACGCCGAACTTACGTAGGTATCCACGCGAGCGACCGGATTGCGAGCAGCGATTGCGCACCCGAATCGGGCTGCCGTCACGCGGCATCTTTTGCAGCTTCAATACCGCCGCATCGACCTCTTCAACGGTCGATTTCGGGTTGTTGATAACTTTTTTGGCTGCGGCACGACGCTCACGCCATAGCTCTACGCGTACCTTGCGTTTGTTGTTTTTTACTACCTTGCTTATTTTTGCCATACGTAATCTCAAATTCCAGATTCATATTCCAGATACATAAACCAATTTGGAATCTGAAATCTGGAACTCGGAATCTATTGCCGGAACGGCATTCCCAACGCTTTCAAAAGCGACCTCGCCTGATCGTCCGACTTCGCCGTCGTCACTATGGAGATATTCATTCCACGCGTTTTATCGACCTTGTTAAAATCGATCTCGGGAAAGATCAGCTGCTCACGAATGCCGAGGGTGTAATTCCCGCGTCCGTCGAATGCCTTAGCCGATATACCGCGAAAATCGCGAACACGTGGGAGAGCCACCGAGATCAACCGATCGAGAAACTCGAACATACGGTCGCCGCGAAGCGTGACCATCGTGCCGATGCTCATTCCCTGACGCAGTTTAAAAGCCGCGATCGACTTTTTCGCCTTTGTGATCACGGGCTTTTGTCCGGTGATCGACTTCAACTCTTCGGTCGCCACATCAAGGACCTTTGAGTTAGCACTCGCCTCGCCGAGGCCCATATTGATGATGACCTTTTCGATCCGCGGGACCGCCATCGGATTCTGTATATCGAATTCCTTTGCGAGCGCCGGTGCGATCTCGTTCTTATATTTTTCCTTCAGTCTTGCCATCTCTATTTCTCGTCCGCTTCGTCAGCCTT
>DATFEW010000100.1:0-15956 GCA_035250805.1 Pyrinomonadaceae bacterium | reverse complement strand
TGATCCCGCCAAATAGAGGCCATCCGTTGCGGTCACTCCCGCCGGAAAACTCGAAATGATAACGATCATGCAAACGCCGAGGCCAAAGAAAATGACGAACATCTGTTTTACATCGGTCCAAGTCACTGCCTGGACACCGCCGAAAACCGTGTAAACCGTAGTCGATAGTCCGATGGCAAAGATGGTTGCGATAAAGTTCCATCCGAAAACTATCGAGAGCACGATGGCCGGAGCTGAAATTATCGTGCCTACTCCAAGCCCGCGGGAGATCAGGAAGAAAAAGCTGGTGAGGGTGCGGACCTTGACGTCAAACCGGCGTTCCAGATATTCGTATGCGGTAAAAACATGGGCCCGATGAAAAAATGGGACGGCCGTGACGCAGAGAACTATCATCGCGAACGGAAGGCCGTAGTAAAACTGGATGAATCGCATTCCGTCGGTGTACGCTTGCCCAGTGGTGCCCACAAGCGTTATCGCCGATAGTTGGGTCGCCATGACCGACAGCCCGACCGCCCACCATGGCAGGCCGCGATCGGCTAGAAAATAGCCCTCCTTGCTGTGGCTGTTCTTGGTCATACGTATGCCGTCCCAGATGACATACGCCAGATACGCAATGACTATCGCCCAGTCGAGATAACTCATTTTGGATCAGGAGAAATACTCGCCGAAGGCCCAGAGAAGAAAGATCACCAATATCGTATTCAGGACAACAAGGAGATAGATCTTGTTCCAAAAGGAACTCGGCCGTTCGGCAGTTTCTGTTGGTTCATCCATAGATTTGTTACGTCCGGTGAAAGCCGCGCTCTATGTCTTTCATGGTAAGCCTCAGGATCACGGGCCGGCCGTGGGGACAGGTTGTCGGTGATGAAGTAAGCAGCAGCCGATCGATTAGCCACTCCATCTTCTCCGGCGAAAGCTTCATATTGATCTTAACCGCCGCTTTACATGCCAATGACGCTGCGATGTCGTTACGCAGGGTCGATTTCGCGATCCCGCGTTTATCGAGTTCGATATTATCGAGTAACTCGGCAAAGAGATTTCTCGCCTCCGAAGCCGGCAGGTCGGTCGGAATCGATTTTATTGCGATCGTTCGACCCGAAAGCTTCATTACATTGAACCCGATCGCAGCAAGATCGTCTTCGACCAGGTGAAAGGCCTCTGCTTGCGCCGGCGAAAGGTCAAGCGTTTCGGGAAGCAGGAGTTGTTGCGATTCGATCTCGCGTCCACTTTCTCTTGCCCGATATTTATCGAACAAGATCCGCTCGTGCGCGACATGTTGATCAACGAGCAGAAGCCCTTCGTCATCAACGGCAATAATAAAGCTGTCATGAAGCTGCGCGATCGGGCGGATCTTGTGGCTCCGCACATCCTTGACCTCAGCAGGTTTCGTAAATCTCTCTGCCGAATTTACCGGAGGCATTTCAACAACGTTAGAATTCGTCCGGTTCTCTGTCCCGGTGTTGTTCGGAACCGGGTTGTCCTGTCGCGACCCGGCATCCTGCCCAACTTCCCTGTTTATTTCCGTTTTCTCGACTACGCGACCTAACTCGTCAAAAAAGGCGTTATTGTCCGTTAGTTCATAACGGAAATCGTCGGAACTCGGGAGAATCGCGAGTCCAGTTTCGGTTTCCGAAACTTCCGGCGGATCGTGTGCGAAGTGAATCGGCCGTTGCTCAGTAGCTGGAGACGCGTCAAGTACCCCTACCGACGCAGAAATCGCAATTTCCCCCGCTTCTGAAATAGCCGGCTCCTCCAAAACCGCCACGATGCCTGCTTGTCCAAGCGCGTTTCTCACTGCTTCTGCTATGACATCCTTCACAGCTTCACCGCGGCGGAAACGGATCTCAGTTTTTGCGGGATGAACATTGACGTCGATCTCTTCGAGGGGCACATCGACAAAAAGAAATGCAACCGGATAAACACCGTGCGGCAGAACGGAACGATAGCCGTCGATCAGGCCGCCCGCGATCACCTTGTCCCGGACGAAACGCCTGTTCACAAAGAAATATTGGGAATCCTTATTTGTTCGCCGTTCTCGAGGTGCGGAGATAAAACCACTAATGGTTGCAACGTATTCGCGTCCGCCGGCAACCGGCAGAAGACTTTCGAGCAACGTGCCCCCAAATACCTGAAAAGCACGTTCGCGAAGGTCTTTTGCCGGAGAAACCTGCAGAACTTCGCGCCCATTGTTGATCAGCGTAAATGCGATCTCCGGATGCGCGAGCGCATAGTGCTGGACGATGCTGGTCAGATGGTAATTCTCGGTCGCTTCGGACCGCATGAACTTGCGGCGTGCCGGCGTGTTAAAGAAAAGATCACGGACCGCGATCGTTGTGCCGGTCGCGCGAGCGGCGTCCTTCACATCGAGCAATCGACCACCTTCGACCTGAACAAGGGTCGCGGGCAGATCATCTTCGATCTTTGTAACCAAGTCCACTTTTGCGACGGATGCGATCGATGCTAGCGCTTCGCCGCGAAATCCCAACGTCCCGATCCTGCCGAGATCGTCGAGTTCACGGATCTTCGACGTAGCGTGGCGCTCGAAGGCAAGAATTGCGTCGTCTCGAACCATTCCCTCGCCGTTGTCTGAAACCTTCATCAGGCGGCGACCGCCAAGCTCGATATCGATCTGGATCCGCGTCGCGCCTGCATCGATCGAATTCTCTACAAGCTCTTTTATGACCGACGCGGGCCGCTCCACCACCTCCCCGGCAGCGATCTGATTTGCAAGATTGTCTGGTAACACCCTTATTTTGTTCATCTTACAAATAGAGCAGTTTATGATCTTTGTTGTCCGGATCTACCTCTTCGTATATCCAATCAATGAATTGGGTTCCGTAGCGGTCAGCAAACGACGCGAAGTTCAGTTTGCGTTCCTGGAGTTCACCGTCGGGAAGAAGGGTTGCGAACATTGACCTTATTTGCCTATTCACTGTTTCGTCTTTTTCGATGCGGCTCCGGTGAAATTTTCTTCGCAAAGCAGCGATATGATAAATGATCTTTCGGCGCCGCGTGCCAAGATTCTCAGCAAGGGTGGGCTCGATTCCCGACAATCGCTGATCAAGTCGGTTGAGCTCATTATTGATATTCTTTTCCGCATCGTCGAAAAGACGAGGCGTCTCCGGATCGATCACCTGCTCAACGATCTTCGGCAGAAGTGCATCAGGCCCCGCGAACAGGTCACGAAATTCCAGGCCGTACTTCTCCATGTTGCGCGCATGTCTTGCCTCGATTATTGTGAAGCTTTGGCGATGCAGGATGGGCGTTACCGGTCGGCCGAGAATTCGATAGACCTCGCTGTTCTGCGCGAAATATGCGATCTCCGCGCCACCCCCGAAATAACAGATCGTGGGAAACAGAAAATCCTGTACGACAGGACGGAGCATCACGCCGGGACTGAGCCGTTGCGGTTGTGTCTCAGCACAAGTCAATAGCGCTTCCGCTTTTGATTCTGTTCTTGTTCCGGGGATTCGGAACATACCGTTTGTTGTGTGTTTGAGCGCCAATCGCATTCCCCTATCGTCGTGCCAAAACAGCGGGACATGATCTTCCTCGATCAATACCTGAGCATGGTAGCCCGTTGACTTGAGTGCCTCGCTTCTCCTGATTAAAGCCCGAGCGATCTCATCCGACTTCTCTATAGCATGTTTATATATCGGCGACGCAAGCCGCTTTGCTCGCGGATCCATCGGATCGAAAACTATCAATCCATGCTTCCCGAACAACCTGGTCAGAAGTGTACCAAACGAGTCGCCAAAGGTAGCTCCCGCAACATTGGCCGAGATCAGAAGTTCCCGGAGATGAGATGAAAAGTCCGTCGGCGGAAGTGTGTTCAGCCACGCCTCGGCAGTTTTCCTCGCCGATCCGTCAAGGCGAATGTGACCTACAGGATTTCCGAGCTCGCCTTCGCCCGCGAAAAACTTAGCTTCCGAAAGCGAGCCGTCGTGGGCAACCGCAAACGCATTGGAAACCTCCTCAAAATCGTGGTCCTCCGTCGCGATCCAGAATACCGGCACAGCCTTAATGCCCTTATCTCTCAGGACGTGCGCAGAACGGATCGCCGTCAATGCTTTATATATCGTGTACAGCGGCCCGGTGAAAATTCCGGCCTGTTGTCCTGTCAATACCGCAACACACTCTGCTTCGCCCAGGCGTGCGATGTTCTCCAATGCCTCGTGAGAACCGCCGTATTTCGCGTTTTGGTGACGCAGAACTTCGCATAATTTACTTCGATCCGTCGTATAGGCAGCCAGTACATCGGGAATACGGCCTATCAGGTCGTCGTGTTGGGCAACTGCCGAAGGAAAGTATTCGCGAAGTGATAGCGGATCATTAAGATAATCAAGAAACAGCTTTGACTGGCCCGGGATCGACGAAAACGGGAGACACTCGGATCGCAGTCCGATCGACTCGCTTTTACCGAGACAGGCGCTTTCCGGCATTGTTTGTTGGGGCTCCCCGATATTGAAATTATAAGGGGAGCCACTTGAACCTTCAAATCACAATCAAAAAGAGACGGCCATAAAGAGGCCGTCCCATGGTCAGAAAGACTGTTAAAGTTTCATTTTATTGTTGTTGCTGCGGCTGCCGATTCCTGTTTTCGCTCGATCACATAAACTCCAGAGGAATGTGATCCGGCGAAGATCCGGTTCGAGTCGTGTGGATCGAATGCCATCGACCAAACACGGCGGCTCGGTATCTTCATATCTTTCGAATCAAGCCGTTTCCACTTATTCCCCGCATCGTCCGAGTAGAAGATCCCGCCATCAGACTCGATCGCGCTGGAAACGAATATCTCATCAGTGTTGTTCGGGTTGATGATGATACTTGTGTAGTTGCCGAGCGGCAGGCCACCGCCTCTTCGGCTCCAGGTTCGTCCTCCGTCACGGCTAAGGTAGAACGAGTTGATCGAGCCAATATACATATAGTTCGGCCGTTTTGGGTCACCTGCGATCGAGCTGATAGGAACGCCTGCCGGAGTAGCATCGATCTTTGTCCATGATTTGCCGTCATCTCTCGATACGATTACGCCGGAGGTAGCCGTCCCGACCCAGACCGTACCGGGAACCAGTGGATTTGCATAAACGACGAGTACATTGGTGTCCAGCCCTTCGCCGAACGGGAGCTTCTCCCAGCCTTTAGAAATGTCGTAGGTTCTGTAAAGCCCATTATCAGTTCCGGCGAAGAGCCCATTCTTTCCATCCTCTGTAAAGGCCAACGTCTTTACCTTCTCAGTTAGGACCGGAACCACAATCGGCCCAATCGGGGGCGTCGTTGCCTTCGGTCCAACCGACTTCGCTTTTACAGGCGTTTTACGTTTAGCGCTCCTTTTAGCAGGTACCTTTTTAATTTTAGGCGGAGCAATAAGGGCCCACGAAACTCCGCGATCTATCGATTGATAGATTCCGAGGTTCGTTCCCATATAAAGCTTTGTCGGGGTTGTTCTATCCTGCAAGATGGAAAAAGGCATGACGCGGTCGATATCGATTCCTCTTGACTGTGTCCACGTACGGCCTCCATCAGCGCTGAAAAATACAAAACCCCCGCCAGCTCCCGCCGTATTAAGCGTGGTAGCGTAGAGTCGGTTAGCTTCTGCGACGTCTGCCGTGACTGAATAGGTAAACCGCGACGTAAAGCTTCTGTTGGACGGCAAAAAATTCTTACCGCCGTCCGTAGAGATCATAACGCCGTAGTTATTTGTACCAATAAATATACGGTTCGGCTCGTCCGGATGAACGGCTATCGAATTCACCTCAATGTTGCGCCCGGTTGTCATCATCCATGACTTTCCGCCGGTCGCTGACATCCAGAACCCTTCTGTTGTACCGGCATAGATCGCTCCAGGGATCGAAGGATTTCGAACGATCGCCCGAGTCCGCCGCGAGGTGGAAGGAATTCCCTGTATCTTTTTCCATTGCTCTCCGCCGTTAACGGATTCGTAAATGCCGCTGCACGCCGAGGCGATGATGTGGTTTTGATCGCGGGGGCTGACGGTGATCGCGAAAATATCGGAATCATCGATCATACCGCTTTTGATCAGGCGCCAGCTCTTTCCGCTGTCGGTGGATTTGTATGGGCGCCAAGACGTGCCGGCATAGATCGTTGAGGTTTTCTTCGGATCAACCTCGATCGAATTGACATTCACCGGCATTGTACCCGATTCAACCTTAGTCCAGTCTTCGCCCGAGTTCTTTGACACCCAGACTCCGTTCGATGAACCAACAAACAAGCTGGACGGGTCGCTAACTGCCTGTGTCATCGCGTGTATCGCCTCGCCCCGCAGCTCCCTTGATTCTTTCCAGGTCACGCCACCGTCCGTAGAACGAAAGAACCCGCCGGCTCGTTTGCCGCGATGGCCGGATGTGTAGATCTTTTTAGAGTCCTGGCTGTCAACGATCAACTGATCAAGCACCAACTGAGGCTGGTCGAGATTTACAAGCATCCGCCAACTCCGGCCTCCGTCGGTCGAGACGTGGAGCTGTCCGTCGGCAGTGCTTATGTAGACTCTGTCTTTGTCCCTAGGATCAACCGCGACGGCCCGTACATCGCCCCCTTCCGGGCCGAATGTTGCCCATTCGGCAAATCCCATCGGATCAACGAACTTGTACCCATCTCCGGACGCGAGCACGGAAACCGGCAGCGACAGTGTTGCCAGTACCGCGAGTGAAATGATCGATCTAATGCAGGGTGTGAGCTTTTTCATAATGCGCGTGTGTAGGTTTGAACGGGAAACAACTCAGAATTTGCCAGTCGATTTGATGATTCCGTTAAGCAAATCGTTCGAAACAAATGCGACCTACGTCCGGAAAATGGAGAGCCGATCTATGCATATTCTACAAAAATCGGGATTTAATTCCAACTTATTAATTCAGACCCGTCTCCGCATAACGTGAAGAGGGCGAATGGCCCAGCCATTCGCCCTCTCCGATGTTCGCATCAATTCGATGCAAAGCTATGCCAACTACGGGGTCGGATTAGCCGCTCCCGGCGGGATACGGTAAAGCCTGGTCTTCGGACCTTCACCAGTGTCTCCGCCCCTTACGAGCGTTATACGACTCCTATCAAAGTTACGGAAATTGATGTGGTTGGTGATCAACCGCTCACGTGCCGCGATCTGCGCCGGCGTTCCGTAATTGATGATGTAACCCTGATTATTCGGGTTGTTCGACAGCTCCTGGAAGAAGTTGTCGAGACGTCCGCGAATGTCATCGGCTGGCAGATTGCCAAACTCGTCGATCAGGATCGCCTGTAGGATTGTCGCAACCGGGCCCGATTCCGATCGAGTCCTATCGCAGTTGCAGGCCGGATCGGTACCTTCGATGGTCACTGTCGCCGTGATGTTCGTGCCGGCATCAGCCACCGAGGTTCGAACTACAATGCTCGGTGTTCCCTGGCCGGATTCGATCGTACCTGCCGAAACCGTCCAGTTATAGGTAACCGCCGGGCCGCCCACCGCCGTAGCCGTAAACGTCATCGTGTCGCCAGGGCTGGTCACACCGGCCGGGCCGGTGACCGAAAGCGTCGGGCACACACATGTAACTACCGGTACACAATCGCAATTAACAACCGTGACTGTTCGGGTCTGTGTTTGGCCGCAAAGTCCGCAACCATCATCAACCGCAGATACGATTGTATATGTTCCCGGTGTGACGCCAGTAAGATCCCATGAGACGTTGGCCCCAGTACCTACGATACGCCCACCTGAAACTGTGTAGTTGTAGGTGAGAACATCGTTTTCAGGATCCACGGCAACGGTTCTGATAACGATCGTGTTGTTGTCCGGACACGTTACTCCTGCCCTTGGAGCAGATCCCGGTGGACACGGTAAAGTGATCGTGGTTCTGTCAAGAACAAGGTCCGTAACGTTCGCAAACCGGTTCTCAACCTCGGTCAGTCGCGGATTACGCCGACCAATGAAAAACTGGGCGATATAACCGTGCGGATTCTCAGAAACAAGAAATCCTGGCGGTACGCCTACGAAATCATTGGAAACGGTGCCTACGGGACATGCGGTCGTTAAAGGATTACAAACCACAGTCGCCGTTCCGTCGAAGATCGTTTCTTCCATCGAGCTGGCGTCTTGCTGATTCATGTGACGCCTATAAGCGAAGCCAAATCCCCACCATCGGGCGGGAAACACCCGGAAGCCGCCAACCACTTCCCACGGGTCGTTCTCGAACGCGTTCGGTGTACGGCTTCGCACATACTTCGTCCAATTCGTTTCCGCGATGATCTGGAAATACTGATTGACTGGAAAATCAATTCCGGCGTTAAGGATAAACTCATCCGGCCGATTCAGAAGCACCGCGCTAAAGTCGGTAGCATCGTTGTCAACATTAAATTTGACGTCAGAATTAAAATTGTATCCAACGTTCGCCGAAATATTCACATTTCTGTGAATACGGGCATCAAGGAACAACATCCCAAGGAAGTCACCCCATCCGGTACCGCCCGGACTGGCGCCGTCCTGTAGTTCGGCAAACCGATCGATACCCCGGTCGTGAAAATATCTCCAGGCACCCCGGACTCCGACCCCGACTGGGCTCTCATTTGAATTGAATCGCCACTTAAAGCCGACAACGTGCGTGTTCAACCAGCTAGTGCCGTAACGCTTATTGATGAACGGGGCCTCGGGATTGTATGAAGGATCGACCGTAAACACGGTTGGTGCCCCGGCCGGTAATCCAGCCACCGTCGTAGTACTTAGCACGATACCTGGGAGGATCCCACCGCTGACCGAACCTACACCAGGAAAGAAGCTTCCTCCAGTCGGTCCGGCGATCGGAAATCCAAGAGAGGCGTTCGTCCCGGTCGAAAAGCCGAACAAAGGTCCCGTTGAAAATCCGAGGACGCCAAAGTTACCCGCATCACCACCGCCGAATGGGAAGGCAACGAACGGCTGGGTCCCCGCCGGACGAAAGACCGCTGCGCCTGCAAACGGCTGGGGTGTGAATGGCCCGGAAGGCGCGAGTACGATCGCGGGAAAGCCAAAGCCGGCATCGGGCAGATATGTACCCGAGATATTTCGAAGGGAGTTTACCTTAACGCCGCGCCATATGTCAGTGTTATAAAAAATCTCAAAGTTGTTGCTCAGCGCGATCTGAAAACTTGCCACCCACTCCGTAAAATCCATATTTCCCGGATCTCGGTCATAATTATGGTAGGCAGTACTTAGTGTATGCTCCCCCTTTCGCAAGGTCTTCCCGTCCAAGGTAACGAACAGGCCTGTCGCCCCACCCGGCTGGCCGCCGGTCCCGACTGTCGGGGCCTCATTCCGCGGGTCCTTGTCCGACTTTCGGCTACCGTCTATCTGTGAAAACGCCGTAAGACAAAAGACAGAAATGGCAACCGCAACTAAAATCACTCTGCTAGCGAGTTTCATCATGTTCCTCCGCCAAAAAGTAAAAGATCAATTTCAAACGGCAACGGCCAAGTTCGGCCGCCATAATTTGAAATAGTCTACTAAAAGATCAAGAACGCTTAAATAACCTACCGAGCCGCGCGACTCTGGAATTCGAAGCGTCAAAGTAAAAATAGCTTTGCTTACTGTATTGCGCTCGCAAACCGGCCAAAAGTTCTTTAACAGCCTTGACAGCGTCCGGTTCGCGTTCATTGAACATTAACCCAACTTTCTCCGAAAATCAAGCATTTTTAACTAATTACGGAAATTTTCTTTACGCGTAAATGCCTCTCATTCGGGTGTCATAAGCTACCCGATCGATAGCTAACATGTATGCAGCGGTACGCGTATCGACGTTGTGTTTATCCGCATAATGGCAAAGCTCATTGAAGCTTGCTACCATCTTTTCTTCCAATCTGTCATTTACCTGACTTTCGGGCCAAAAATATCCCATGCGGTCCTGCACCCATTCGAAGTATGAAACGGTCACTCCGCCTGCGTTTGCCAATATGTCGGGAATCACGAATATCCCTTTATCATGCAGTATTTTATCGGCCTTAGGAGTGGTCGGCCCGTTTGCGCCTTCCGCCAATATCTTGCACCGGATCCTGTCCGCATTCTCCGACGTGATCTGGTTTTCCGTTGCACACGGCGCAAGCACATCGCACTCGATCTCTAGAAGCTCCTTGTTGCCAACTGACTCTGCGTCCGGAAAATCCTCAAGTGATTTATTCTTATGAAGATAGGCCAGGACCTCTGGGATATTTAGTCCGTTCGAGTTGTAGATGCCTCCACCAATATCCGAGATCGCAACCACCTTATATCCTTGCTGGTACATCAATTCCGCACCGATGCCGCCAACGTTTCCTGAACCTTGCACAACAACCGAAGTATTCGGTGGTGTTAATTTATACCTTTTGATCGCTTCGTTTACGGTAAAAAGGACGCCTCGGCCCGTGGCCTCACGCCGGCCGAGCGATCCTCCTAGTGCGACCGGTTTGCCCGTAACAACCGCGGTTACGGTGTGGCGGGCATGCATGGAGTATGTATCCATTATCCACGCCATTGTTTGCTCATTGGTGTTCATATCCGGTGCCGGAACATCCTTGTCCGGACCGATCAGGTCGATCAGTTCAGCCGTGTATCGCCGCGTGAGCCGCTCAAGCTCACCGATGGACATCTGTATCGGATTGCAAATGACTCCGCCTTTAGCTCCGCCGAACGGCACATTGACCACGGCGCATTTCCATGTCATCCATGCCGAAAGCGCCTTAACCTCGTCAAGCGACACGTCAGGGGCGTACCTGATACCCCCTTTTGCCGGGCCCCGCGCGAAATTATGCTGAACGCGAAATCCCTCAAAAACCTGTAGGTGGCCCGTGTCCATCCGGACCGGTATGTAGACCTTGATCTCGCGGCTCGGTACCCGCATTACAGCGTAAAGATCGGGGTCGAGGCCCAATAATTGTGCGGCGCGGTCAAACCGCTCGCTCATTGCTTCAAACGGATTTTTCTCGTCGCTTCCCTTAAATCGCCGCATCTCATCGGCCATTGGATTTGCCATTCTTATCTCTCCGAAAAACTATTCAAATGATATTGATCTAACATGCGCTTAGTTCAACGAACCGGAACGGAAACCTTTTAGGTCGAGTGTTACGAATTTGAAACCGAAGCCCTCGATACGCGCGGAAATGCTCTCGAGCACCAACAGATCCAACGCTCTTTGCATTTCGTCTTTTGAGATCTCGATGCGTACGAGGTCGCCATGCACACGAACACGAAATTCGCGAAAGCCGAGATCGCGCAGCAATGCCTCTGCCCGCTCAACCTGGCCAAGGCGTTTAACTGTTACCGGAACGCCGTACGCGATGCGGGATGACAGGCAAGGACTTGAGGGTTTGTCCCAGCCGCTCATTCCCTGCCTTTTGCTCAGTTCGCGGATCGCGGACTTTCCCAACCCGATCTCCGCAAGGGGACTGGCGACACCATTCTCACTCGCGGCCATTCGACCAGGGCGGTGCCCCCGAAGGTCATCTGCGTTCGTCCCATCGACGATATGCTCTACCTTAAGTTCCCTTCCAAGAACTCTTAGCCGCGAATAAAGCTCGGTTTTGCAGTAGTAACATCGGTTAGCTGGATTTGCCTGATACCGAGGATCAAGTATCTCGTTGGTGTCGATCTCATGCAGCTTGAATCCAAAAGCTTTGGCCGTTGCCCGCGCTTCAGTCCGCTGATTCTCCGACACGCTCGGAGAAATGCCGAAAACACATGTCGCGCTTTCACCTAGCTCCTGAGTCGCGATCAGCGCAAGATAAGAACTGTCGACTCCACCCGAATAGGCGACCAACACCTTACCGTACGAGCGCATCAAACTACGCAAGCGAAGCTCGCTCGATCTTGCAATTTGTTCCGGTAGTTGTGTTTCGGCGATCACTTTCGAGAAAATGTTGAGGCCATCGACCGTTTCCGCAAACTCAAAATCTTATCTTAGCGAGTGAGTTGACGCAAACGATTGCCCGATAAATGCAATTGCTGTAATTTGGATTGTTACCCCGCACCTTTTTTGGGATGTCGATCGTGAACAGATCCTTTTCGTCATTTTCGCTGATTCTCGTTTTGCTGGTCTCGCTCTGTTTATGCACAGGCGTGTTAGGCCAGGATGACAGTAAGGAAGGTGAGGCGATCGCCCTCTTCAATAAAGGCCAGGACGCACATGAGAACGGCGATCTTCGCGCCGCCATTGAGCTTTACGAGAGAGCTCTCAAGATAATTCCCGAGTTTCCCGAAGCCCATCTACAACGCGGAAGCGCGTTGCTATCGTTGGGCAGGATCGATGAGGCCGAAGCTGCTTATAGAGCCGCCGTCAAACTCCGCGAAGACTGGTCGCTCGCGCTCGCACAACTCGGTGCGGTGTTGGTACGCCGCGGAAATATCGAGGAAGCGGGAACAGTGCTAAAAAATGCGATCGCCGCCGATCCCGATAACACACCTGCGTGGGTCGCGATGGCATCACTCAAAATAAAGTCGAAAGGCGCGGACCAAGAGCTTCGTGAAATATACAAGAAGATCGTATCGATGAGCGGGGGAGCGAGGCCGACCGCCTCGGTGTGGTCCGCCCGCGCGTTGCTGGAGAATGCTCTGAGCGAGCGCAAAGCTGCCTCCTTATCTGCGACGAAGGCTCTTGAGATCGACCCAAAGAACATTTCAATGCTTTCACTTCTTGCTACCAATGCGCTCGCGGATGACGATCTTTCCAAAGCGAACGAGTTCATAAAACGCATCGAGGCGACTGAACCCACCGCAGTCGAGCTTCCGTACCTGAAAGTCCGCTCTTTGGTCGCGGGTGGAAAGAATGAGGAAGCCCTGAAACTCATCAATTCAATAAATGATCCTTCACCTGACATCATTGCGATCAAAACTCAGCTCGCGGTCATAGCCGAAACTGATGCGCCGAAGCTTGAAAAGCTTCTCGAATCCCAACCTCGAAATGTCGCCGTTCTTAGCCGGCTGTGTTCCCTTCTGCGTGTCAAAGAACCTCTTAGAGCAATGGATTTTTGCCGCCGTGCTTCGGATGCTGAGCCTAATAAAATAGAACATGCGATCGGCTATGGAGCTGCGATGCTGCAGGCAAAACAGTTTGCGCCGGCTGCGGGATTGTTCCAGAAGCTTATGGGCCTGGCCCCCGACAATCTAACTATCAGGGCCAACTTTGCTACTGCGCTTTTTCAGCTAAAGCGGTACAATGAGGCGAAGGCTCAGTTTACCTGGTTGACTGAAAAGCAGCCCACGAACGCTGCGGGGTATTTCTTCCTCGCGGTGACGCATGATGAGCTTGGCGAGTACCCGGACGCAATGGCTAACTATCAGTTGTTTCTGAAACACGCCGACCCGGGGACCAACCAGCTCGAGATCGACAAGGTGAACCTCCGATTGCCGATCCTGCAGCGTCAGCTCGACGCCGGAAAGGGACGAAAGAAGAATGCGAAGACGAAGGGTTGATCTCCTTCCAATTTTAATACCGCCGAACCGAATGGCTGTCCTGTCGTTCTGCATCCTCGCGTTACTCGCGACTTCATATATATCTGCACAGGACGTGATACCGCCGGATGCAGCACCGCCTCCGCTGAAGCTTCTCTCGAAATCCGAAAAAGAGCAGCTTGGATCCGCGAAGAACGCAAAGGAACGGACCAAGTTGTCTCTTGAGCTGATGGACGCCCGAGTGAAGATCGCGGAAGGGTACGTGCCGCAGGAACGCCTCGAAATGGTCTTTCGCGAACTGGGCGCATTTCACGCCTTGGTAGACGACGCGCTGGCGTATCTTTCCACCTCCGATTCGAACAAGAATAAGATCCTCGACAATTTCAAACGTTTTGAGCTTGGTCTTCGCACTTTTACACATCGTCTTGAACTGATCCGCCGGGAGATGCCGCCGCAACGCGAGTATTATCTTCGCCTGCTGCTACGCGAAATGCGTGAAGCCCGCGCGAGAGCTGTGGAGCCTCTTTTTGGCGATATCGGCATTGCTGACAAGCCTTAGTTTTTTCATGAAAGCCTACATCGTATTTGTCCTCATTCTCGTCTGTGTTTTTTTCGGCTCAGCTAATGCGCAGCGACGCGATTATATGACCGAGGCTGAGATCGAGATCGTTCGCAACAACCAGGAGGTCGAGCAGCGAATGAACGTGCTAACTCGCATGATCGACCGCCGATTCGTTGCGCTCGGTATTGCCGCCGGCGGCTCAAAGCCAAAAAAAACTGACGACGAGTGGGGTGCCGAGCCGACCGGATCGCGGGCCGAGCTTCTTTCCGACATCAAAAGCCTTATCGAAAAGGCGATCGACGACATCGACAACCTCGCCGCCCGCATGCCCGACAAAATGAAGGAAGAAAAAAAGGGCGTGAACGTCTTTAATAAAGCTGTCCGCGACCTCGCCGCTTCCGCCAACCGTTGGATCCCTCATTTAAAGAAGGAATACGACACGGCCCAGGACGATAAGGTGCGTGTCGCCGCCGCCTCATCCCTGGAACTCTGCCAGCAGATAATCGAAGCAACCTCCAAGCTGAAGTAAATTTCGCACTCGTATTGTCCGCACCTGTCCGGTGCTTGTCCGGTGCTTGTCCGCAAGCTTCCCGGGACACGCAACTCGCTCTAAAAATTACACTTAGGTAATTTTAAGACGGCATTTCTGCGAAAAAAAACTTTTTTCCCGCGAATTTGTACGCTTTCCATTCACTTGACGTCTCAATTTGACCGGTGCTCTAACTCTCCGCATCCAAGAATTTTGCTGTTTATTCAAAGAACATCGCGTTTTTGCACGCGTTTCCAAACGAAAATCGTACCATAGAATTGCACAGATTGTAAGAAGTATTATGTATGCAACATATTTGGCTTGCTTCTTGCGTCTTATGCCTTACGGTGCAGGCAACGAGTGGTTGCTATGTTTAAAACCGTAAAAGGGAGTGCGCAGCTATGAAAATCATAAAACTGTCTTTAATTTCCGTTGCTATCGGCTTGTTTTCGATGGCGTGTAACCAGCAGCCGGAGGTGGCAACGACCCAGCCATACACCGACAATCCGGACACGTTGACGAATGAAGCGCTAACGGATGAGTATGACTATTGGGCAAAGGATAATCTCGACCTGCAGCGGGTAGGTAATATCCTCGAACGTTCGAAAAGTCCCGAGGAGTTTGAGAGATATCTTAATGAACCGGGCGGGATCAACAACTTAGATCTAAACGCCGACGGCTACGTCGATTACATAAGTGTCGACGAATATCCGTACTACGACGATTACAATTACGCTCGCGGAATGTCGTTTTACACTCGTTTCGGGCCGGACCAGGTTCAGGAACTCGGGACGGTCGTTTTCTACCGCGATGACTTTAATGCGCCCGGAGCGCGTATTTTGATCACCGGAAACGAACAGATCTACGGAGACAATTACTACTACGAAACAAATTGGCTGGACCGCGGCCTTGCAATAGCGAGCCTTCTATTCAGCCCTCGTGAAGTAGTGTATCGCTCGCCTTACTACTACGATTATTATCCTTCGTGGTACTCCACGTACGAGGTGGTCGATCCTCCTATCTACCGCACGAGGGTCGAACAGCTTTGGCCGGCACCGGTGGTAGTTTATACGACCGCACCGACATTTATAGACAAGGTGGCCAAGATAAAATCGCCAAACAACGGCCTTCATTTAGGCCAGATCAAGGCGAGGCTCGTGAAACCGACAAAGGAACAGGCGGAGTTCATAAAAGCCCATCCGGTCAAAGTTGAACGTGCCAAGCTGGACAAGGGCGACAAGGCCGTTCCTCCCGGCCAGGCAAAACAGCCGAGGGAGGATCGGAAGGCCGAGGTTGAAAAAGCCAATCCCGGGAATCCGGGCAAACCTGAGAAGGTTGATAAGCCGGTGATGAAACAGGAGAAGTCAGACAAAGAAAATCCGGCAGGAAAACCGCAAAAGCCCGAACAAAACAAGGGTCAGGGTAAAGGCAAAGACAAGCCGTAAGTGAGTTAAACAAAAAACGGGTCGGCGTTCCAAACCGGCCCG
>DATFEW010000027.1:0-3966 GCA_035250805.1 Pyrinomonadaceae bacterium | reverse complement strand
GGAGGTGGAACAGTTAGCCTGTTCTATTCTATCGGGCCGCGCCGCCTCACAAAGGTTTGGATGATGCATGTTTTTCACACTCCCTGTTTGGTCAGGGTTGTTGTAGTAGCATGGTTGCAGTAAATCTAGCCCTATTTTTTGAGAGGAAAGGTCACCGCGATGTTATCTAGACAATATGCTCTTTTTCTTTTGCTTCTTTCAGTCGCTTTTACAAACGGTGCGGCCCGGGCATCGTCGTTCGTTACGGTAAAGGGACATCAATTTGTAGCCGACGGCAAACAGTACTATTTCGTCGGCACCAACTACTGGTACGGAAGTTTGCTGGGCCTTGAAAAAGACAAGAAACGCGGCATCGAACGTCTACGAAAAGAGCTGAATTTTCTTAAGGCTAATGGCGTCACGAATCTAAGGCTGTTAGGCGGGGCGGAAGGCTCGGGAATGATCAATGGCGTGATCCGGGTCGGGCCGCCGCTGCAAACCGAGCAGGGCAAGTTCAATGTTGGTGTACTGGACGGCCTCGACATTGTTCTTTCGGAAATGGGCAAACGTGATATGAAGGCCGTGATCTTCATCAGCAACAACTGGGAATGGAGCGGTGGTTTTCAACAATATTTGATCTGGAATGGCCGGGTTCCGGACGACCAAAAAACACGCAAGCTTACGTGGGATGAACTGCGCGACATCGTTTCAAAATTCTACGGCTGCGCACCATGCAAGGATAGCTACAACAAGCAGTTGGAGGTGCTCGTTGGACGAACGAACACCGTCACAAAACGTAAGTATACGGACGATCCTACGATCATGGCCTGGGAACTAGCCAACGAACCGAGACCGATGCGTCCCTATGCGAATGATGATTACAAAAAATGGATAAGAGATGTGGCTGGTTTGATAAAGTCCAGGGACAAGAACCACCTCGTAACGATCGGGCATGAAGGAATAATGGGATCGGAAAGCCTGCCGCTGTTCGAGGAGATCCACGCCTTCCCGAATGTCGATTATCTGACCATACATATTTGGGCAAAGAATTGGGGTTGGTTTTCAGGTGACAAGTTGGAGGAAGGGTTTCCCAATGTGATGGAGAAAGCGACCTCTTATATCGATCAGCACGTCGCTGTTGCAAAGAAACTGAACAAGCCGCTCGTGATCGAGGAATTTGGGCTCCCGAGAGACAAGCACAGTTTCAATCAGTCGGATCCGACAACGTTTCGCGATAAATATTACGCGAAGATCCTTTCATATATCGGCAACCAACCCGGCGGGAATGACCTTATCGCGGGTGCGAACTTCTGGGCGTTCGGCGGCATCGCAAGGCCGATAAAGGGACAAGTATTCTGGAAAGCGGGCGATGATTATATGGGCGATCCGCCGATGGAAGAACAGGGCCTGAATACGGTGTTTGACGGCGATCTGGCTACATGGAAGGTGATCGGTAAGGTCGGGAAAACGGTAGCGGGTAAATAGCGGTGATCATGCTGAAACGTCGTATCGACCTACGCCCAATGCATCGGCCACGCGGTTGATATAATTAAACCACGAAGCGATCAGTGTTATCTGCAGGATGGCCTGATCATCGAATCCGACTTCCCGGAGCCGTGTATGATGCTCCGGCGTGATCTTCACCGCGTCCTTTGTGAGCTGGATCACGTATTCGATCATTACCGTCTCAGCTTTCGAAATAGGCGCAGTTCGATAGTCAGCGCGAAGAGCCGCGCTCAAACTGTCATCCAAAGTTACCCGACGCAGAAACTCCGCGTGAGATTCCACTCAGTAGAAGCAGTCGTTCGTGACCGAGACCATTGTCGCGATCATCTCATGCTGCCGTCGGCTAAGCGGCAGATCAGGTGACATCAACGCTCCGTATGTTGAAAACGCATGATACATCGCGTCGGGGATGAGCGTGTGTGATTGGACGATCGACTCTTCGGTGCCAGTCACATTGGCGGTCGATGTTTCGTATTCAGCCGGGTACAATTCCTGCTGCTTCAATAGAAGCTCAAGCAGTTTGCCCTCGGCCTCATCGAGCGGGATCGTTTTGATCCAGGCCATCGGTTGTTCCTCCTTTGTTTCGAAAGACCAAATAATAAACGGGCAGCCCAATTAATACAACGGTGACGCCGAGCAGCGTTCGCGCAGGGTCGCGCATCCCGATAAAGACCAGCACGATCGCTGTTATCGCAAGAAACACTATCGGTGTAAGCGGATAGAGCGGCGTCTTGTAACCGTCGAATTCGCCGCGGCGAAGAACGAAAAGGCTCGCTACTGTCATTCCTATAAATAAGACAACAACAAAGAAAAAGTACGAAAGGATCTGCTGAAAATCACCCGCAAGGATAAGGATCGACGCGAGCAAAACCTGGATCAGGATGGCACGGTGCGGCGTATTGAATCGGGGATGAAGACGTGCGACCGAATCGAAAAAGATACCGTCGCGGGCCATCGCATAGTAAACGCGCGGCGACGCCATAAGATATGCGACCAAGGTACCGAGGATCGAAATGACAACTACCGTCGCAAAGATCACCCCGCCGGCCGAGCCGAAAAGAGCTTCGCCGGCCTGAGCCGCGAATGTTTCGTCATTTGTTATCCCGGAAGTCGGCACAAGGTACATAAACGCTGCGCTTGTGCCGATATAGATGGCGGTAAGAATGATCACGCCCGCCGCCAGCGCTTTAGGTAGGTTTTTTTCAGGATCACGGACCTCACCAGCAAGGCGGCTCAGTTCCCACCAGCCCGCGAATGCGAAAAATGCTCCGACCAGGCCGCCTGCAAGTGCTCCGAAAATATCCCCGGGAACTGCGAAGAAAGGCGAGAAGTTTGCCCAATCGCCTCGGCCGCCGAGGAAACTAAAAGCGATAATGAACAACAAAACTCCTACCTTGAAAGCTGTCAGGATCTTCAGAGTCGTAGAACTGATCCCGGCCCCAACGATATTTACCGCCGCGGCCGCAACTACTGCTGCGATCGCAATGGCAGGCTTCGCAATGTCCGATAACGGAATCACATGATTGACATAGCTCGTCAGGCCGATGGCAAAAACGGCGGTCAGGCCGGGATCTAATACGAGCAACACCATCCACCCGTACAAGAACGCAACGGGCCGTCCATAAGCCTCGCGAAGGTAAACGTAACTGCCGCCCGCTTCGGGGAAGCGCGATGCGAGCTCGCCATAGCAAAGTGCACCGGAAAGCGACATTGCACCCATGACTAACCAAATGACGAGAAGCAGGAACGGCGAGCCGACGGATTTTGCCATGCCGGCAGGCGTAAGAAAAATGCCCACAGCGATCACTTGTCCCACGAGCAGGGCGATCGCCGTCATCAGGCCGTACTGGCGCTTTAGATTTGTTTGAGATGCGGCCACTAGAACGAGAACTTTGCACCAAGTTGAAGTGCCCGTGGTCCGCCGGATCCGAACACGCCGCCGGCAGTTGTCACTGGTTGTCCAAAGCTCGGTGATCCAAGAACGTTTCCAAACCCCGAATAATTTGTATTGGAAACCCCGAGAATATTCGTCGTGTTGAAAACATTGAATAGCTCGGCGAGTGGTTCAAGCTCAAAGCGCTCGCCAAATTTGAAGACCTTGGTGATTCTTAGGTCGAGCGAGCTGAACGAATCATTGAATCGAGCGTTTGACGGTGCAAGAGGCAACGGGTCGCCGTTCACACCGCCCGCCGCATTGATGGCAGAGAGGGCGGTATTTAGTTCGCCTGCATTTTTGAACAGCCGCCCTCCCGCATTTCGCTGCAGTTGGGGTACGCGTGACGAGGCGTCGGGCAACAGGATGTCCATCGGCACGCCTGATGCAAGCGTAAAGATGCTTGACAGCCGAAAACCATATGGGACTTCAAACGTGGCTGCCGCGGCAAACCGATGCCGCTGATCGTTTGGCGTCGGGCCGAATTCGAGTTCGAGATTGTTTGGATCGATCGGGCCGCTCAAGAATGGTATTTGATCGTCGTTCGC
>DATFEW010000013.1:0-5235 GCA_035250805.1 Pyrinomonadaceae bacterium | reverse complement strand
GCAACGTCTTTTGCATAGAAGGGTTCGCCGATCCGTATCTTTACTTTTGCCGGCCGGATGCGCCGGGAACGACGTGCCCAGACCTTATGCATCCCGTCGAGCGCGACCGGTACGATCGGCACGTCGAGCTCGGTGGCAAGTATGGCAGCACCTTTTTTGAATTGATGAAGGTGGCCATCGAAAGCGCGTTCGCCTTCGGGATAAATGTGAAGTATCTTGCCGTGTTTCAGCCCGATCGCCCCTGCCTTGATCGCACGAAGCAATTGAGCCTCCTGATCTATCGGGACCACGTTCAACATCTTCGCGACCAGGCGCATTATTCGACTTCCAAAGAACATCCCCGCTCCTACGTGGAACACATTTCGGAAAACGTGAAACGGATAATTTGAGCACAGCACGAACGGATCCAGGAAGCTCTGGTGGTTCGGACAGACCAAATACGGAGGCTTCAGGTTCTCCAGCCGTTCAATGCCTTCAACTTCGAGCCGCATGAAAACGCGGCAAAAGAGATTGAAGCACCTATAGACGAAATATACGAACGCTTCGAACAAAGGCCTTTTACGAAGCACGTCGCGGACCTCGGGAAGATCGTCATCGGCGTTTTTGATGATCGAGGACCAGTTTAAGTCCGCGGTTATGGATATGTTCTCGCGTCTTTCCAATCTCTGCCCCAATTCAGTTTCCTTCGCAAGTGAGACGACGCCGGCGACCGTTATCGCTGCTGCTGCCTCGTCGGCGGTGAATTCCGTTTGAAACGCCTGCTCGAGGGCGGCAAACACCTCGGCGCGGGCCAGCGAATCGAGGCCAAGATCTATCTCAAGATTCATTTTTGGATGAACCTGGTTTCCATTTCTTGAATGTTGGTGGATAACAGAGATGACGATCTGTCCGACATTCGATCCCAATATCGCTGAATCCTCTTTCGTTGTTTGCCAGGTTTTCTTTTCAGGCAAACCTACACCCATCATTCCGCGCTCGATCGCCTCTCTAAGCTCAAAACGCTTGATCTTGCGCGTCGCTGTCCGCGGCAACGGCTCGGCCCGCACGATGTAATCTCGAACGCGTTGATATTCCGGCAACTCGCGGCCGAGGTTATCCAATGCATACCGGATCGCTTCTTTGGAATTTGCAATATGCGCTTGCCTCAGATATTCGAAATCCGGAACCGCAACGGCGATCAGCTTTTCCGCCCCGGCGCGGCTTTCACTAGTATCAGCAACACCAACGATCGCCAACTCTGCGACCTCGGGCGCTCTTAGATAATGAACTTCCAGATCTTCCGGATGAACGTTCTTGCCCGAAGGCAGGACGATCACGTCCTTCGACCTGCCGACGATATGAAGATGCCCGTGCTTATCGATCCGGCCCAGATCGCCGGAGCGAAACCAGCCATCAGAGGTGAAAGCTTCATCGGTGGCCGCGGGATTGCGATAGTAACCCTTGAAAACGATCGGGCCCTTTATCAAAACCTCGCCCACGCCCTCCTTATCCAGCTCTCCGAGCTTTATCTCGGCGCCTTTCATCGGTTTCCCAACGGAGCCGACACGGTTGTCGTCCTCGTGCGTTGCCGTCGCTGCGCCGCTTGTTTCGGTGAGTCCATAACCCTGAATGATCGTGAATCCCAGATCGTGGAAATCGCGTGCGACGTTGTCATCGAAACGCGATCCTGCCGTCACGGCAAGCCGGAGTTTCCCGCCGAACGAATCGTGTACCCTGCTGAAAAAGATGGGTCCAGGATTTAGGCCAAAAACGCGCCGGGACAGACGATTGGACGCAAGCATCGAGCGGAAAAGCGCTCGAACTATTTTCGGCTTCGTTTCGACCGCATCGAATATCTTTTTGTGAAATACGTACCACAGGCGAGGAACCGTGGTTAGGATCGTCGGCTTAAACGCCTTCATAGCTGAGCTTAGTTCCGACGGGGACAGCTCCCTCAGATATCCGACTTCGCATCCATAGGTTGTGGCGACCCAAAGATTTACGATCTGTAGATACACATGAAAAAGCGGCAGGAGACTGAGTATCGTCTCTTTATCGGTGAGCTTAAGAACTTCGTTGATACCCTCGAGCTCTGCAACTATGTTGCCGTGGGTGAGCGGCACGCCCTTGGGCGTTCCCGTCGTCCCGCTCGTATAGATAAGGAGCGCGATATCATCGCCATCGGCCTTTGGGAGTTCCTTCGCAAAGCTCTCGGGATAATCGGTTGCCGACCATTCTGAAAACGAATAAAAGCCGTTTTGTGCACCGCTGAGACGCGAAGACGCCGAGAGATCGTTTTTGATATGCGAATCGTTCTGTCCGTTTCCAATACGATTCTCCGCGTCTCGGCGTCTCGGCGGTGCGGAAACATCCCATACAACTGCCGGAATGTGGTAGCCGAGTTTTTCTTCGATCTGTTGGAATTTTTCAACCTGGTCCGAACCGATGAAGGCGAGCTTTGCCTCTGAGTTTTCAATAAAATTTGTCAACGTTTCGATCTCGCCCTGAGGGTCGAGCGGCACGCAGACAGATCCGCGATAAAGCACGCCCAAATATGCGAGCGCCCACGATGGATGATTTTCGCCCATCAATGCTACGCGATCCCCGAAATCCACATTCTCCTGTTCGATCCTGAAAGCGAGAGAACGGATGATGTCCAGCGACTCGCCAAACGTATAGATCTCGCGGTCATCGCCGACGATCCGCATCGCTACCTTGTCATATCGAGCTTCGAAAGCTGCAATGAAACGTTCGCAGTACGACTTTGTCATATTGTCGGTTTAGATTAGTTCGCGGCGCTCTTCTTTTCAAGCGAGCCGACCAACAACTCTTTCAAGCGACATACTTCCCAATACTTCTGCCATCGGCTATTCTGGGGGGCACGATGACGCCAATCGTTGTTACGCTCGTACTGCTCCTCGTCGCTATCATTCTGTTCGCGACGGAAAAGCTGCCCGTCGACATTGTAGGCCTGTTGCTCGTAATGGCGCTCGTTCTTACAAACGTGCTCACCGTGCAAGAGGCTGTGGCGGGCTTTGGCAATGACATCATTATAACGATCGCCGGATTATTCATCCTGGTCGGCGGCCTGGCGAAAACGGGGATGGTCGATCAGTTGGGGCGAAGGATCTATCGCTGGTCGGGTAACAACATTTTCGTGCTTACCTCGCTGATAATGTTTTCGGCTGCGGCCACGGCCTCGGTCCTGAAGAACACAACTACGACCGCGATGTTCCTTCCGGTCGTGATCGGCCTTGCGGCGAAAGCGAAGGTCCCGCCATCGAAACTGCTGATGCCGCTCGCGTTTGGTGCGATACTCGGCGGAAGCTGCACGCTCATCGGCACCTCCACCAACCTCGCCGTCAGTGGAAGCATACAGCGATACGGGATGGAGCCGTATTCGATGTTCGAGCTGGCGTCGGTCGGCGTGGTCATGCTTGCCGCGGGAATGCTCTATATGCTGACCCTCGGCCGTCGACTCCTGCCTGCACGCGGCGGTGAGGAATCGTTCACCGAGCAGTATAGGATGCGGGAGTATATCTCGGAGCTTATCGTTCTTCCCGAATCGCCTCTGGTCGGAAAGACCCTGGGGGAGGCAAACCTGAATGAACAACTAGATCTGAATGTGATCGGCGTGGTTCGTTCGAATGGCGAAAAGATAAATGCTCCGCATTCATCAGAACGGATCAGGCGGCGCGATTCGCTGATCGTCGAAGGTGTGCTCAGCGACATTCTCAGAGTGAAAGAGGAAGCCGGCCTGGACATCAAAGCTGACTTCTCACTGAGCGACAACCAGCTTGAAAGCGGGGAAGTTGAGCTTTTCGAGGCGCTCGTTCAAAGAAACTCGCGATTGGAACGACAAACTCTTAAATCTATCGCCTTTCGAGATCGATATAACTTCACTGTGCTGGCCATCAACCGCCACGGCCGAACGTTTGTCAGCAAGCTTAGCCAGGTGAGGCTGGAGTTCGGCGACGTGCTGCTGATCCAGGGCCCGAGGGCGGGAATAGGCCCGCTAACGGAGAACAACGACGTCCTGATACTTGAGGACGTAAGCGACATTAAGGGACGGTTCGAAAAGCGACGATGGGCGATCGCCGCCTTTGCTTTGTTCATCGGACTTTCGCTTACAAAGGTTCTGGGGTTCGGTTTCGAAATACCGCTCGCGGTGGCCGTACTTAGCGGCGTGATGGTGTTGCTGGCGACGAAAACGGTCCATTATCGCGAGCTATATTCACTGATCAATTTCCCGCTGCTTGTACTGATAGCCTGCATGATGAGCTTTGGCGTCGCGATGGAAAAGACGGGCGCGGACAAGCTGCTGGCATCCTACATAACGGACTGGTTCGGGCACTTCGGACCGGATGCCGTGCTCGCCGGGTTCTTTCTTCTTACTGTCGCCCTTACGCAGCCGATGTCGAATCAAGCCGCAGCTCTTGTCGTTTTGCCCATAGCTGTTCAAGCGGCTCTCGGACTCGGTGTCAATCCGCGAACTTTCATCGTAGGCATTACCTATGCGGCTAGTTTCTCCTTCATAACTCCGCTTGAGCCCGCCTGTATTTTGATCTACACGCCCGGCCGCTATAGCTTCTTTGACTTCGTCAAGATCGGAACGATATTGACGATCATCGTCTTCGCAATCGCTATCGTCCTCGTTCCGATATTCTGGCCGTTCTAGAAAGTGTTCGGACCTCGGGTGACCATTCCGCAGCGACAAACGCCCATTCGGCAGCGACAAACGCCCGTTCGGCAGCGACAAGCGCCCACTCGTCAGCGAAGAATCCATTCTTCCGCGAATAATGAGCATTCTTCCGTGATAAACGCCCATTCGTCCGCGAAGAATGATCATTTCTCCACCCGTCCACTATTAGTTTTTCGCTATTAGTTAGTAAATACGGGGCTTTTGTGCGAATCTCGTCGCCACACTCTTCATCGTGTTAGAATCGCAGAATCGCAGGTCTGACCCCGTCCTTCTAATGGCTTTATTTCAAAATACTGCGGAGGATAGATTCGAATGTTTAACTTTGGGTTTTTCAGACAAATCACCTTTATTGGAATCTTATTGACAACAGTTGGGCAGGTTCTTGCACAGCCGCCGGACTGGTTCTCACGGATTAGAAAGATTTCAATCTTGGAGTCCGAGCGTCATCAAGTTGAGAAGCTCTTGGCCGGTATTAAGGTATTTGATCAGCAAGAAGGAATCTTGGGGACGAACGTAGTGTACAAGTACCGCAAAAACCGGCTAACAGTGCAATA
>DATFEW010000093.1:0-9377 GCA_035250805.1 Pyrinomonadaceae bacterium | reverse complement strand
CTTTTTGGAAGTGCTTTTGCCATAAGATATCACCCGTTGAGGCAGGCAGATAAAACAAGAACTATAAGGGAATTCGCCCTTTGTGACAATTTGCGGATTTCAGTGCGATTCGCTAGTCTTTCTCTTTGTGCACGCCGCAGCCCCTATGAGCGAGTTCCAGCTTGACTTCCAGGATACGGAAACTGCATTTGCCGACAAATCCGATTCAGAGCTAAAAGAAAAATACCGGCTTTTCAGAATGTTGAATTCACCGCTTCTGAATGCGCTCGGTACGCGAACTGCGAAATTTGCGCTGTCTCTAGGGCTCCCGGTCGAGGGATTGATCAAATCGACCATCTTCGAGCAGTTCTGTGGAGGCGAAACCATCGAGGAGTCTGAACCCGCCGTACGGAAACTCGGGGCCGCGGGAATTGGTTCCATCCTGGACTATTCAGTTGAAGGGAAATCGACCGAGAAAGATTTTGAGGCTACGAAAAACGAGATCATCAGAACGATCGAACGTGCAAAGAACGATCGGTTTATATCCTTTGCCGTCTTTAAAGTAACTGGCATCGCTCCTCTTGGAACGCTTGAACGGATGAGTGCCAAGCGAAAACTTGACGGAAAAAGTCAGGCCAAATGTGAGCGCATCCACTCGCGGGTGAACGAGATCTGTGAATATGCATTCAAAGTCGGCCAACCAGTATTCATCGACGGCGAGGAATCCTGGATACAGGATGCGATCGACCGTTTGGCGACGGAAATGATGGAAAAGTACAACCTCGAACATCCGATCGTTTACAACACGATCCAGCTTTACCGAAAAGACCGTCTCCAGTTTCTTCGCGAATCGCGGCGTCAGGCGAATGCGAACGGATATATACTCGGCGCCAAGCTTGTCCGCGGGGCCTATATGGAAAAGGAACGGGAGAGGGCGGCAGAGATGGGTTACGAATCGCCGATCCACGAAGACAAAGCCGCAACTGACGAAGACTACAATGCAGCGATCGATTACTGCCTAAAACACCTGGACGAAGTTGCTTTCGTAGCCGGGACGCATAACGAGAAAAGCGCACACTTACTGGCGGCGCGAATGCGTTCGGTGGGAATTGCCCGGGACCATCCATACATCGGTTTCTCACAGCTCTATGGCATGGGCGATAATCTCTCGTACGTGCTCGCAAAGAACGGTTTCAATGTTTCCAAATATGTTCCCTACGGTCCGATATCGGACACCATCCCGTATTTGATCAGACGCGCGCAGGAAAACACGTCGGTTACAGGACAAATGAGCCGCGAACTTGAACTCGTCAGCAGGGAACTTAAACGCAGGCGACTGGCGTGAACTTTCTTGAACCAAAAGCTTAAAGGCCGATATGTACTGCCCGAAGGACCAGGCGAGAAAGGGCTCGGCGTCGGTAGATCCCCACAACCTGCAAACTGTTGACCACTCCTTCGCAAGATGCTGCCATTCGTCCGTCGGGTAACAGAAGAAACAACCCGTCATCTCGCTGATACAAAAATACGGTCATCGTAGACCCATCAGCAGCCTGATCGAGCGATCGTGGATCTCTCGTACGTGGTCCTGCCTCCATTGCGTCAAAGGAAGGTTTTCCTGATCGGTTAAAGGCATATGAGCAATTCGGGCGACTTGTGTGCTCTCAAACGCCCGGTCGGTCAATGCAACATGCGGCATACTTGTAGTCAGACTTTCGAGTCCGGCAACAGCATTTTCCGCGGCCTCGACGTCCGGAAAAAACTCGCTATAGGCGGTCAGGTGCCAAACCTTTTCGCCGTCGATTCCCTCCACGTCAAGCACACGCAAGAGCGCAACCGCGCTTTCAAGCTGGTAAACGAGAAAATCTCCGGCCTTCAGGTCCTGGGACATGAAAACAGATTAACACGGGTTTCTTGCACTCGCGTTTCTCACCTCAGAATGAGAAAATAAATGTTTGCAATTATCTTCGAGGTTAGTGAGTAATAAGGATGGCTGATACAAAACAAGCAGTAATAATAAGTGCGGCGAGAACCCCGACCGGCAAATTCCAGGGGGCGTTGAAACCATTTTCGGCGCCCGAGCTCGGGGCGATCGCGATCAAGGAAGCTGTAAAGCGGGCGGGCGTTGATCCGGCGAAGATCGACGAGGTCATTATGGGCTGCGTCGTGCAGGCCGGCATTGGACAGGCCCCTGCAAGGCAGGCAGCATTGAAGGCCGGTCTGCCGCCGGAGGTTTCGGCCCTAACGGTCAACATGGTGTGCGGTTCGGGATTACGCGCCGTCGCACTGGCGGGTCAATCGATCCAACTCGGCGACTCGGAATTTGTCGTTGCCGGTGGGATGGAGTCGATGTCGAACATTCCCTACGCGATGCCGGGCGCACGCGACGGCTACCGGATGGGAAACCAGGCAGCGATCGATCTGATGATCCACGACGGCCTTTGGTGCCCGTTCGAGAACTGGCATATGGGAAACACCGGCGAGGTGGTTGCGGAAAAGCATCAGATCACCCGAGGCGCGCAGGACCAGTTCGCTTACGACTCGCATCGCAAAGCCGCCGAGGCCCAGGCCGCTTGTCGATTTAGTGAAGAGATCGTTCCCGTAGAGATCCCGCAAAAGAAAGGGGATCCTATCGTCCTGGATAAGGATGAGACCGTCCGTGCGGATACGACCGTTGAAACGCTGGCTAAGCTCAAACCTGCGTTCAAAAAGGACGGGGGGACCGTGACGGCCGGGAATGCTCCAGGGGTCAATGACGGGGCTTCGGCATTGGTTGTTACGTCGAGCGAAAAGGCGAGTGAATTGGGTGTAGAACCGCTTGGACGCATCGTATCTTATGCCGTCTCGGGAATCGAGCCAAAGTTCATTATGCTCGCACCCGTCGAGGGAGTTAGGCGGGTCGTTGCTAAGGCGGGCTGGAAATTAGAGGATGTTGAGCTTTTTGAATTAAATGAGGCCTTTTCCGTTCAGGCACTTGGCGTTATGAAGGAACTTGGCATTAACCCAGACCTTGTAAACGTGAATGGTGGGGCTGTTGCTCTCGGACACGCGATCGGCAATTCCGGAGGCCGTGTGCTCACGACACTGCTCTACGAAATGAAACGTCGTGGAGCAAAACGCGGTGTCGCAGGTTTGTGCTTGGGCGGCGGGAACTCTGTGGCGATGGCGGTTGAGCGGGATTGATCGATTGTCGGAACCGCCCATTTTAATGTTCGTAGTAGTTAGTGACATAGGAGGTCGAAAATGACTGGAAGAGATCATGCAAGGTTGTTGGGATTATTATTCTGGCTTCTGACCGGATTTCAGTTGCTGATCGTCGGTCTCATCGGCTTGTTGTATGTAGTCATTTTTGGCGCCGTCTTCGCTACCGCCCCGCGCAATGCCAATGATCCGCCCCCTGAATTGATCTTTATCATCGTTGTCGCAGTTGTAGCGATACTGCTTGTAACCACGTTTTTGTTCGCGATCCCAAAGATCGTTGCCGGTTATGGATTGCGAAAGGAAAAAAGCTGGGCGCGGGTCTGGGCCATAGTCGCTTGCTGTATGGGTTTGATGTCCGTTCCCTTGGGCACCGCGGTCGGAGTTTACGGGCTCGTTTTCCTAATGGGCGAAAACGGAAGGGCATACTTCGAAGATCCAAACTATGGGCGGCTGCCTGCAAACACAGTCACTGCACCACCGCCAAACAGTTGGCAGTAGTCATAAAAGCAAAAGTAAAGGTAAGAGGCAAAAGGTCGAGCAGCTTGGATATGATCCGGCTGCTCGGTTGTTTTGGGGGCTGGATTTCGTTAAATTCAATAATTTATGAGTGAGACGATCGGCGTAATCGGTGCGGGAACGATGGGAAACGGCATTGCGCAGACGACAGCGGCGAACGGTCTGGATGTTGTTTTGTGCGACATAGAACAAGACTTTATCGATCGCGGGATGAGTAATATTTCAAAAAGCCTCGATCGTTTTGTGAAAAAAGAAACGATAACCGAAGCGCAAAAGAGTGAGATCCTCGGACGAATAAATACTTCGACAAAGTTGGATGGGCTGACAGGGTGTTCGCTTGTTGTCGAGGCCGCTACCGAGAATTTTGACGTAAAAAAACAGATCTTTGAGCGCCTCGATGAAATAACAAACCCGGAGACGATCTTTGCGTCAAACACATCCTCGATATCGATCACAAAGATCGCTGCAGTTACCAGTCGGCCGGACAAGGTGATCGGGATGCATTTTTTTAACCCCGTGCCACTGATGAAACTTGTCGAGGTGATCCGCGGAATGGCCACTTCGGATGACACATACGCGAAGGTGAAGTCGCTTTCCGAACGACTCGGAAAGGTGCCCGTGGAATGCAACGATTACCCAGGGTTCGTATCTAATCGTGTCTTGATGCCGATGATCAACGAGGCCGTATTTGCTCTTCACGAGGGAGTCGCAACGAAGGAATCGATCGATGAGATCATGAAGCTTGGTATGAACCACCCGATGGGACCGCTTGCCCTTGCAGACTTTATTGGACTTGATGTATGTCTCGCGATCCTCAACGTTCTTCATGACGGGCTCGGCGATCCTAAATATCGGCCTTGCCCGTTATTAAAAAAATATGTTGACGCCGGCTGGCTTGGAAGAAAGAGCGGAAAGGGATTTTACGATTATGCATCCTAAATCCGAGTTTTTTCGTCACAATGGATGAGCCATTCGGAACGCGGAAAAAGCGTTTCACAGCGAACCCGTTGCGGCCGACTCGCCGTGAATGATAAACATCTGGCAAGGGATCCTTATGCAAAAATCTAAGATATTACTGTGTCTGGTCGCACTGATCGCGACAAGTTCCGTCCTTGGACAGTTAAAAGTAGCGCCGCTTGATATCAAAGAGCGGACATTAGCGAACGGGATGCGCGTCGTTACGCTGCAGGACAACAGCAGCCCCACGGTCTCGATTCACGTCTGGTATGACGTTGGCGGGAAAAACGACCCGCCGGGCCGTTCGGGATTTGCTCATATGTTCGAGCATATGATGTTCAAGGCCACAAGGCACATGCCGAACGAGAAGATGGACCGGCTCACAGAAGACGTCGGCGGATTTAATAACGCCTCTACGTGGCCCGACTTTACGAATTACTACGAGGTTGTACCATCCAATCACCTTGAGCCATTGTTGTGGGCAGAAGCAGACCGGATGATCAATCTGAGTGTCGATGAAGGGAACTTCGCATCCGAACGTGAGGTGGTCAAGGAAGAATATCGCCAGGGCGTTCTTGCGCCCCCGTATGGCAAGCTTTTCTGGCTGCTCGACGATATCACTTTTCAGAAGCACCCGTATCGTCGTGGCGTGATCGGCAACCTCGATGAGTTGAGTGCCGCAACGCGGGCAGACGCAGAGAAGTTCTATAAGACGTACTATCGCCCGGACAACGCGGTGCTTGTAGTAGTAGGGGATTTCGACCAGAAACAGCTCGACGGCTGGGTGGACAAATACTTTGGGAAGATCCCAAAACCGGCCGGTACCATTCCGCGTGTGACCGAGGTGGAACCTGAATGGACGACCGAAAGGCGGTTTAACGAGACCGGCCCACGCGTGCCGTTTCCGGCGACCGCCATCGTTTATCGAGCGCCGAAGACAACCAGCCCTGATATTCCCGCACTGCGACTCGCTGCCGCTATTCTTTCCGGCGGTGAAAGCTCCCGCATGTACCAGTCGATTGTCCGAACGCAACAGATCGCTCAGAACGCCGACCTCGATCTCGAACTCAATACAGAAGGCGGACGAATGTCCTTTATTGGTATCGGTTCGGAAAAGGGAACGTCGGAAAATCTGGAAAAGGCAATGCTCGCGGAACTGAAGAAGATCCAGGATACCGGCGTTACAGCAAAAGAACTGGAAAAGGCCAAGAACCAGCTGATCTCACGTGCCATCCGCGCACGTGAGACCAACGATGGAAAGGCGATCGCCATTGAACGCGCGATCGCGTATCTTGGAGATCCTAAGGCCGTGAATAACGAAGTGGCTCAACTGCAAGCTGTAACAGCGGCAGATATTCAGCGCGTGATGAAACACTATTTTAAGGACAACAACCGGGTGGTCATCTATTACAACCAGGCCAAAGCGGCGGAGGGAGAAAAATGAGAAACGGAATTTTAACCGCAGAGGCACAGAGACACAGAGGATATTCAAAGCGCACCTTTGTACGAATGTCATTTTCGTTCTCTTTATTGATTTCTCTGTGCCTCTGTGCCTCTGTTGTAAATATCTTTGCGCAGGACGTTGTCCCTGCGCCGGGCCCGGCGCGAGCGGTCAATATTCCAGCCGTACAGGAAAGAAAGCTGAAGAACGGTTTGACGGTAGCTGTCATTGAAAAGAAGGGTGTTCCGATCGTGACGTCCCAATTGCTCGTTCGGGCCGGTGCATCTTCGGAGCCTTCTCAGAAAGCGGGACTAGCTAATCTTACAGCGGCGATGTTGACGAAGGGCACCACAACACGAACCGCGGAGCAGATCGCCGAGGAAATGGAATTTCTCGGCGGGTCGATCGGCTCAGGGGCGAGTTGGAACGGCTCTTCAGTTACGGCTAGCGTGACTTCGGATAAACTCGACAAGGCGATGGCCATAATGGCGGATGTGGCACTCAACCCTGCATTCAAACAGGCAGAACTCGATCTGCTTAAATCGCAGGCGACGGACGAGTTGAAATACAACTTGACTCAGCCGGGATTTTTGGCGAATTATGTCGCGAGCCGCTACAGTTTCGGCGAGCATCCTTCTGGCGGAACCCCTGCGAGCATCGAGGGGTTGTCGCGTAGCGATATTCAGAATTTCTATTCTGAGTACTTCAAACCTGAGAACTCCGTATTGATTATGACCGGCGACGTCTCGCTTACGAAAGCTACGCAGCTTGCGGAGAACCTGTTTGGTAAGTGGACGCCTTCGAATCGTAATTCCGCAAGGGGGATGGTTCCTCCGCTCCCGTCGAAGGGAGAGAAGCCGCTGGTTAAACGCATTCTCGTTGTCGATCTTCCGAATTCAGGACAGGCGTCCGTCAATTATTTCAAACCGATCTTGGCGGTGGGACGCGCCAGCGATCAGTTCTACACCGCGTCCGTTTTGAATTCGCTTCTCGGTGGCGGTTATTCTTCGCGTCTTAATCAGGAGATCAGGATAAAACGCGGATTGAGTTACGGTGCCGGAAGTTCGTTCTCATGGAGAGATGCAAAGGTCAACTTCGGCGCCCGGACCCAGACGAAGAACGAATCTGCAGCAGAGGTTGCTGAGTTGATGTTGGCGGAACTGAAAAGGCTGGCTGAAACCAATGCGACCGAGGCCGAACTTAACCCGCGAAAGCAGGTACTAACAGGCGGGTTTGGCCGAAATTTGGAAACAACCGGTGGTCTGACAGGTGCCCTTGCCGATCTTTACAGCTTTGGAATTCCGACAAATGAACTCAATAAATATATGGCGAGCGTTTCCGGAGTTCAGGATGCGAACGTTAAGGATTTCGCCGCAAAATATCTTCACGAGGGTGATATGGTTATCGTCGGTGATCATGCGGTCTTCAAAGCAGACCTTGCAAAGCGATTCCCGAATATGAAGATCGACGTCATCAAAGTCGATGACCTCAATCTGGAAAGTGCAACTCTGCGAAAATCTGACGTTCCGTAGGTCAGAGGTGGAAAAACAGCGAGCGGTAGCGAGTGTTAATTGTCCGGCAGGAACCTGAAGGCAGACTCGCTACCGCTCGTGTTTCTGTCCTTTGTATGGTTTCATATTGCCAATGCATAGCGACCTGCGCTCCTTCCTTCGAACGCTAAAAAAAGAGAATGAACTCGTTGAGATATCGGCCGAAGTCGACCCATATCTAGAGATCGCCGAAATTCACCGCCGGATCATCGATCAACAGGGAAAAGCCCTTCTTTTTACAAAGGTCAAAGAATCTTCGTTTCCCGTGGTTACAAACCTTTTTGGAACCGTAAAACGGATCGAGCTTGCGTTTGGAAAACGGCCGCACGAATTCGTAAAGCGTGCCATCGAGGTCGCCGAAGCGCTGCTTCCGCCGACGCTCGGTAAGCTCTGGGGATTTCGCGATCTCGGGCGCTCTGCTATGAAGATCGGCACGCGGTCAGTCCGAAATGCTCCGGTGTTGGAGCGCCGCCAAGATCCGGTCGATCTTGAAGCAATTCCATTTCTACAACTCTGGCACGAGGATGGAGGATATTTCAATACCCTACCGCTCGTCTATACGGAAAGCCCTACGACGGGCAAGCACAACCTCGGCATCTACCGGATGCAGCGTTATGACAAGAGCACGACGGGGATGCACTGGCAGATCGGCAAGGGTGGCGGCTTTCATTATTTCGAGGCGGAGCAGCGAAACGAATCGTTGCCGGTGACTGTTTTTCTCGGCGGGCCGCCGGCCCTGATACTGTCTGCTATTGCCCCTCTTCCCGAGGGTGCGCCGGAATTAATGCTCGCCTCTTTGCTAGCGGGCGACAAGATCGGCATGGCTGCCAATCCTGAGGGCGGCCATCGATTGGTTGCAGATGCTGAGTTCGCTCTCGTTGGGCATGTACCGCCGCATGAAAGACGACCCGAGGGTCCGTTTGGTGACCATTACGGATACTATTCGCTGAAGCACGATTATCCGGTGTTCCATCCGGACGTAATTTTTCATCGAAAGGATGCGATCTATCCCGCAACAGTCGTCGGTAAACCTCGTCAGGAAGACTTCTTTATCGGTGATTACCTCCAGGAGCTGCTTTCGCCGCTATTTCCCGTCGTAATGCCCGCCGTTCGAGATCTGTGGAGCTATGGCGAGACCGGTTTTCATTCGCTTGCTGCGGCGGTGGTTCAGGAACGATACGGAAGAGAGGCCCTGTCGGCGGGATTCAGAATTCTGGGTGAAGGCCAGTTGACGCTTACAAAGTTTCTGCTTCTCACAGACAAACCGCAGGATCTGCGCGATTTCAGATCCTTGTTCGAAAATATCCTTAAACGAGTCGAATGGCACCGCGATCTGCACATCTTTAGCCAGACGGCGTTTGATACGCTCGATTACGCAAGCGGCAAAGTAAATTACGGAAGTAAAGCTATCCTTTTGGGAACGGGGGAGGCAAAAAGGGAGCTCGTCCGGGAATTTCGCAGAGAACCGCCGGCAGGCATCGTGCGAACCGAGGTGTTTTGCGGCGGATGTCTCGTTGTTCAGGGTGCATCGTACGAAAATGAAAAAGACCTTGCTGAACGCGTCGCCGGATCGGGTGTGTTCGACGAATGGCAGGTAATTGTACTTCACGACGATGCCAATTGTGCGACGGCCACCGATAAATTTCTTTGGGCGACCTGGACCCGGTTCGATCCGGCGAGCGACATCTATGCAAAAGAGCTCTCGCTAAAAAACAATCACATCGGTTACACCGCTC
>DATFEW010000402.1:0-4759 GCA_035250805.1 Pyrinomonadaceae bacterium | reverse complement strand
TGTAACAAAATATTGAATGCCATTTTGCGGTTTAATTCGTTCGTAGATGTGGTCGTGGCCGGAGAAAACAATGTCTACGCCGTACCGTATGAAGATCGGCTCGAGCTCTTTGCGAACACGTTCGGACGATCCGTGCCTGCCGCCGGAAGAATACGCAGGGTGATGGAAGAACGCGATCTTCCATTTCGAGTCATCCTTTGCCAATTCTCTTTCAAACCACTCGATCTGGGGCTTCTCGAGATCAACACTATTCAGGGCGTAGAACGACGCGACGCCTTTTTGGAACCGGTAATACTCCTCGCCGCCCATATTAAAAAGTGGATAGAACCGTTGATCTGTATCGTCGTGATTTCCCAACGACGCGTAGAACTTTACGCCGCGATCAAGCAGCGGACGATAAACGTCCTCGAACTTTCGCTTCATATCCGTCGGTTTTTCCGAGCCGTAAATGTTGTCGCCCGCCATGATCACAAATTCAAATGGGTAGATATTGTGATAGGCCGCCATAATGTTCGCAAGTTCGATCTGCGGACGGCCGCCGGTGCCTGTATCTCCTATCGAGACGAACTTCACCGAATCTTTTTCGTTCGGTAATGTGAGATGAAGCGCGCCTTTCTGCGCGAAGGTTGGCTCGAACGCGCAAGGAACGGAGAGAGCAAGAATCAGGAAGAGGAAGCGTGCTCGCCGCATATTTTCCTCCTTTTGCTCGCGATGGTCTAGTAACTCAGTTTACTACTGTCAAGACGTAGCGCATATAGGTGCCCGTATTGGAATTGATCAAGCGTAGCCGAGCAGCTTTTCTATAATTAGAACGCCGCCGTACGAGAGGGCCGCAATGAAAGCCGCGGCAGGTATCGTCAATACCCACGCCCAAACAATTCGTCCCGCGACTCCCCATTTGACCGCGGAAAGCCGTCGTGCCGAGCCCACGCCAACTATGGCACCGGTGATCGTATGAGTGGTTGAAACCGGGATTCCGAAATATGTTGCAAAAAATAGCGTAGTCGCCCCCGCAGTTTCGGCGCAAAAACCGCCCACAGGCTGTAGCTTTACGATCTTCGTTCCCATCGTCTTCACGATCCTCCACCCGCCCGAAAGGGTTCCCAAACCGATCGCTGCATGTGCGGACAACACTACCCACATCGGTATCTCGGGAAGCTTTCCTTCCGGAGTCATCGAATAGAAGCCGCCGGCAACAAGGGCGATCATAATGATCCCCATCGTCTTCTGGGCGTCGTTGCCACCATGACCGAGCGAAAAGGCGGCCGCTGAAAACAACTGGCCGATTCGAAAGACCTTATCGACCCGGCTTACTGAAACACGATGAAATACCCAGTAAACTATGACCATCAAGGTAAACCCGAGCGTCATGCCGATCAGCGGTGAAAGGACAATGAAGGAGAGCGTCTTTATCCAACCTGCGGCTATGAGAACTGTCTGCGCTGCGTCTCCGTATCCAAAATGATATATGTACGACCCAAGCGCTGCACCAGCATAGGCGCCAACGAGGGCGTGCGAACTCGAAGTGGGCAGCCCAAGATACCACGTGATCAGGTTCCAGATGATCGCGCCTAACACACCAGCGAGCAGCACGAACAACTGATCATCTTTTGGGATCGCCGCGATATTTACCATATCGCCGCCGATCGTTTTTGCGACCGCAGTACCGAAAACAGCGAACGCGATGAAGTTAAAGAATGCGGCCCAAGCAACTGCGATCCCAGGCGAAAGAACCCGGGTCGCAACCACCGTAGCGATCGAGTTCGCCGCGTCGTGAAAGCCGTTAACGAAATCGAAGACCAGTGCCAGAAAGACAATGAGAAGTACCAGGCTTAAGGATGCGGTTTCCATAACTAGTGGACAGCGGACCGTGGACAGTGGGCAGTTTTTCAGAAGTCAGGTTAGACCCCGCCCCTGACTACTGACCACAGTTAGTTGTGTTTCAGAACTATACTCTCGATTATGTTTCCAACGCTCTCGCAGCGATCAGTCGCGTTTTCCAGGATCTCGTATAGTTCTTTCCATTTGATCACTCGGACCGGATCCGGCGAACTCTTAAAAAGCTCCGCGACAGCGTGAAAATAAACGTCGTCGGCCTCGTTCTCAAGCCGTTGTATCTCAAGCAGATGCGGGCCCATTCCTTTCGCATCTTTTAACAACAACGTTGCTTCATGGATCTCGGTCGCGAGCTTTTGGATGATGATCGCGAGCCTTGTCGCGTATGGATCGGATTCGTGGATGTTGTACATCACCACCGCGCGTGCAGCGGCGTCGACGTAATCGCAAACATCGTCCAAAGCCACAGAAAGCGTATAGATATCTTCGCGGTCGAACGGTGTGATGAATGATTTATTGAGCTTTACGGTGACCGTATGCGTGAGTTCATCGCATTCATGCTCGACGTGTTTGATTCGCTTCGAGAGGGAATCGAATTCTGAGTCGGGCCCCTGCATCATCTCGACCAGTAACGCCGAAGCTTCCTGGAGTTTCGTGCTCATCTGCGAAAAAAGCGCAAAGTATTCGTCTTCCCTTGGTAATAAGCTAAAAGCCATTCAGTTTTCTCTCCGCTAGTTTTGGGTGTGGTTAAATTAACTAATTCACGACCTGCTTTGACGAAGCGTGTTTGATAAAGACTGCTTCGCGAAGGTACACATTCAGTTCGCATATGTCCTTTACATAATCACCGATCCGTTCAAGATGTTTCGCTACGAAAAGCAAGTGGGCCGCACTCGCGGCGGCGGCCGGGTCGTTAACCATTCTCGCGATCAGCTCATCAAATACGCGGTGATAACATTCGTCGACGCGTTTATCGCGTTCGATGATCGTTCGCGAAGCATCGGCATCTTCGGACGTAAACGCATTGAGCGCGTCTCTCAGCATATCTCCGGCGACGTCCGCCATGTGCGAAAAATCTATGTAACTGCTTATCTGCGGCTCGTTATTAAGGATCACCGCGGCCTGAGCAATGCTCGCTGCATGGTCGGCTATTCGTTCCAAGATCGGCGTGATCTTCGCTACCGAAACAACCAGCCGAAGCTCACGTGACGTCGGCTGTTTGGAAGCAAGAATGTCAACACACAAGCGGTCAATCTCGAGCTCCATCTGGTCTACTATTTTGTCATCCGTGATGACCGCTCTTGCCAGTTCTGAATCGCGCTCAGTCAGCGATCGCATCGCATTTTTCACGGCTGACTCGGTCTTACCGCCCAGAAGAAGCACGTGATCGCGAAGCAGATTAAGTTGTTCGTCAACGTATCGGCCGTTCATTTTCTGCTGCAAAACACCGGCCACGCTGCTCTACCAATCTAGATTCCACTTTTCCCGAACGCATGATTATAACCAACGCCGGTGCTCCGGTGCAGTTAAATTATACTGAACGATGGCAGCGGTTCCGTTCGAAACAGGACGTTCTGTTAACATTTCGTTAACAATGTTCTAACATTCTTCGTCGGGTATTCGTTTGCAACCTGGAAACCTCTTGTTTCCATCAAATTTGAGCCTCTCTCCCGATTCAACAACCAGAATTTGCAATAGAATAAGTTAGGCACGCCCAGGAGGAGTCATGAGATCTCGAAGCTTCAGGAAATCTCTCGTTTCGGCCGCGTTTGTGCTGAGTCTGGCAGTAACGCCGCTTTTGGCGGTGGGACAGACCACAGTTTCGCTTCCGAAAAACAAATACAGCGTTCGTGATGACATACGGCTGGGGCGTGAAACGGCTGTAAAGGTCGAGCAGCAGTTTCCGATGCTTCAGGATGAACAGTTGACACGCTATGTGCAGACGGTCGGCGACAGGCTCGTGTCAAGCATGCCGTCGCAGTTTCGTCAGCCGGAATTCGATTACCAATTCAAGGTAGTTAACGCCAGTGATATCAATGCTTTCGCATTGCCCGGCGGGCCGATGTATGTAAACCGCGGGATGATCGAAGCGGCGCGGAATGAGGGCGAGATGGCAGGCGTGATGGCGCACGAGATCAGCCACATTGCTCTTCGCCATGCGACGGCACAGGCGACGAAGCAAAGCAGTGCGGGAAGCGTGCTCGGCCAGCTAGGGCTTATTCTGGGCGGTGCTATCGTGGGCGGTCAGACCGGTGCACAGGCGGGTGCCATGGCTGCGGCAGCGTGGATGACAAAGTACAGCCGCGAATACGAAACGCAGGCTGACATTCTCGGTGCACGAATTCTGGCCGACGCAGGGTATGATCCGCGCGATCTGGCGAACATGTTTCAAACGATCGCCCAGCGTGCGCGATCACGCAGCCCGGAGTGGCTTAGCAGTCATCCTGACCCGGGGAACCGGTATCAAAACATCAACCAGGAAGCGGCAAAACTGAATGTTTCACGGAACCCTTACAAACTGACGCGGGACTTCCAATGGGCACAAGCCCGACTTCGTGAGTTGTCTCCTGCACGCACGATGGCGCAGATGGAGCGCGACTATCGGAACGGCCGCGGTACGTCTTCGGGCGGCGCGATGGCCGGGGGCCGGTACCACGGCAGCGTTGCATTTCCTTCAACACGCACTCGCATATTTTCCAGCTCGGACTTTCAGATCGATGTGCCCTCGAACTGGCGCGAATTTCCCGCGGGCGACGGGGCTACATTTGCACCGGACGGAGCGTACGGCGACCGCGGCATAACGCACGGCGCGATGATGGGCGTTTTTCGGCCCCAGGATAACAACCTGCGCGACGCGAGCGACCGTTTAGTGAATGGTCTTCTCCAAAGCAATGAATATTTGCGTCAGACCGGGGGCCCAAAC
>DATFEW010000393.1:0-3050 GCA_035250805.1 Pyrinomonadaceae bacterium | reverse complement strand
CATTACATCGGGATGGGCCTTTTCGACTTCATCAAGAAGCACAACAGAGTACGGCTTTTTCCTAACCGCTTCGGTAAGCACACCGCCTTCACCGTAACCGACGTATCCAGGAGGGGAACCTTTTAGGCTGGAAACTGTGTGAGCTTCCTGGTACTCGCTCATGTTGATAGAGATCAGGTTTCGCTCGCCGCCGTAAAGCGATTCAGCAAGCGCCAAGGCGGTCTCGGTCTTACCTACGCCGGAAGTTCCGACAAGCAAGAACACGCCGATCGGACGTTTCGGATCCGTCAGGCCCGCCCTTGACGTTCGGATTCGCTGCGAAATCGACTCCAGCGCATGGTCCTGCCCGAGTACGCGCTCACGCAGCGTCGTCGAAAGGTTGAGAACGGCATTGATCTCGTCAGCAACCATCTTACCGATCGGAATACCGGTCCAGCCTGAAATAACTTCCGCGACCGCCTGTCCGGTCACGACCGGCTGCATCAGCGGATTTTCACCTTGCACGCTCTTGAGTTCCGCATTCAAGCGTTTCAGCTCAGTCTTAAGAAACTCGGTATCGATGGGTGTTGCGGTTTCGGGCGCGGGTGCTGCAGCGGTTCCGGAACCATCGTCGCCCGGTGCGCTGTCTGTTTCGGCTGTCGCGGCCGATGCGGTTTCCGGCGCCGCGGACGACTCAGACGACGGAGCAACAAGATCAGCAAGCTTGCCTTCGTGGCGGGACATTTCTAGCTTGGTCCGGATATTTCTGATTTGCTCAACGAGTTCCTTTTCCTTGTTCCACTGCTCGTTTATTTTTTCGAGCTCAGCCTCGGCTTCAGTTCGCATCGCTTTCAATTCCTTAAGGCGCTCGTCATGCTCGGCACCGGTCACCATTTCGCGCTCCAGGGAATCGATCTCTAGGGTGACGTTTTGAATTCGCCGTGTAATATCTTCGACCGGACCCGGAGTTGCGCCTTGCCCGATCGCCACCTTTGCACAAGCCGTGTCCAGGACAGATATCGATTTGTCCGGCAACTGGCGGCCGGTGATGTACCGATGCGAAAGCTTTACACAGTCGACGATCGCTTCGTCCAGAATGCGGACATTGTGATGATCCTCCATCTTGTCGGCAATTCCGCGCATCATCACCACAGCCTTCGCTTCATCGGGTTCTTCGACCTTCACGACCTGGAATCGCCGCGTCAGCGCAACGTCTTTTTCGAAATACTTTTTGTATTCGGCCCAGGTTGTCGCCGCGATCGTTCTAAGTTCGCCGCGTGCCAAGGCCGGTTTCAGAAGGTTTGCGGCATCGTTCTGCCCTGCGGCACCACCGGCCCCGATCATCGTATGCGCTTCGTCGATAAACATGATTATCGGCTGAGGCGACGACTTCACTTCGTCGATCACTCCTTTTAGTCGGCTTTCGAATTCACCCTTGATCCCGGCGCCGGCCTGAAGCAAGCCAAGATCAAGCGAACGAACGGAGACGTTTCGAAGCGGTTCGGGCACATCGCCCTGTGTAATCCGGAGGGCAAAGCCCTCGACAACGGCGGTCTTGCCCACGCCGGCCTCACCTGTAAGGATTGGGTTGTTTTGACGGCGACGCGTGAGAATGTCAACGATTTGTCGGATCTCGAAATCGCGTCCAAGAACAGGGTCGATCTTGCCTGCGCGTGCTTTTGCTGTTAGGTCTTCAGTAAATTGATCAAGCGATTTTGTCTTGCCGGGAACGCCGGATGCAACGGGGGCACCGTCCGAAACGCCACCTGCCTCGCCCAGCGCGACGGCATCCCGAGCCTCAGCAGAATCGCTGGTGATATCAGGGAGTTTTGTTTGCAAGTCCTCAGGAGAAATGTGTGCAAACTCTTTTGAAATGTCACGTGCAATGCGTGCGAAACTATCACTTGCAACCAATGCGAGTATCATATGCCCGCTACGGACCCGCGCGGCACCGAAATCGACCGAGGCAAGCAGCCAAGCGTCCTGGATCCACTGCGGAATGCGGTCGCTCAGGCCTGGTGTTCGCGAATTACCGCTCTTGAGCCGGTCGAGAGCGCTGCTTACATCCTTTGTCAGGCGATCGATATTGACCTCATAATGCGAAGCTATCTTGTGCAGATCTGTATCGTCCTGTTCGAGGATCTTGGCCAGGATATGCTCAACCTCGACATCATAATTCGTTCGCGAAAGGCACAGGCCTGCGGCTCCCTCAAGAGCGTTTCGCGTAACATCGTTCAATCTTGCGACCAGTGATTTCAAGTTCACGTTCATATCATTTCTCCCAGATTGGTCGGGACGAGGGGCGAGGAGCCCCATCACCCCAAAATATGCATAAATGCCTGTAAAGGTCGATCATCAGAAAACGCCACACAAAGAGGTAGCAAGCGCCTCGAAGGATCATATAAAAATTCGCTGTGGAATAATTCTATTGCGAAAACGGAAAAAATTCGAGACCAAAAATCGTTTTTCGGGTTCAGAATGCTTTTGCATGCGGAAATAAAGAGCTAAACAAACGGATCAAACGGGTTACGTTTAGCCGTCGGTCCCGAGCACAACCTGTTCGTCGACTCCTGGAACCGGCTTCGTCTTGAGGAAAGACGTCCAACCCAACATCGGCCGACGAGCGGCACGCGTCGTAAGTATGCAGCCAGGGACCTCCCGGCCGGCTAGTTTGAGCCGAAAATCGAAATCCAACTCGATCCCGGTAAAAAACCGAATGATCGCCTTTGCAGCGGCATGAGCCGAGCCATTTGGCAAAAAACCCAGAAACTGGGTAAAAGTCAGGGGCCCGAACAAGACCCGGATCTTCGACTGTTGGTCCCAAACTTTATTTCCCGCGATCGCGTTCAGCCCAAGCGCGGTGTTTTGACGGCCAACTATGGTGACGTCCTGAGGCCCCAACTGTAGCCACTGGCCGAAGAATTGCTGAACTTTCACAGGAACCCCGAAATAGTCCGAGAGTATATTCTCCAGCGCATTGTTAGAATGCGGCCGCTGAGCGATCAGCCCGACATATGATAAAAGTGATTCATCGTCGATCGCCGATCGGCCCCTAAGCCCCTTGGTCCCTA
>DATFEW010000382.1:0-5979 GCA_035250805.1 Pyrinomonadaceae bacterium | reverse complement strand
TGCTAGTTTGGCTAATGCGGAAGCCCCGGCGGAAATAAATCCCATTTAGTTAAAAACCCCCGAAACCGAAGTGAAATCTTACCATTTTTGCCGATTACGAGAAACTTTCGTTTTGCACATCATTTCCGTCGAAAAACGGCGATGAAGAATCCGTCCATGTTGTCGCGATACGGGAGTGTGCGTGCAAATCCGCCCGATGTCAGGAAGGCCGGCGGCACTTTCGGAGAAACCGTTTCAAAATCTGCCCTTTCCCGCAAGAATCCATCGCAGACGGCCTCGTTCTCTTCAAACTCGAGTGAACATGTCGAGTAAGCCAACTTACCGCCCTGCTTCACCAGTTCTGATGCGTTTTTGAGTATGCGAAGTTGTTTCTCAGATAGCTGAGCAATATCGTCCGGTTTTATCAAATATCGAATTTCAGGATTGTGGCGGATCGTCCCCGTGCCGGTACACGGAGCATCGACGAAAACCGTGTCAAAGGTTCCGTTTTCGAATGGCAAGGCGGCTTCGGCGTCGTGTTGAACGATCGAAACGTTGGCCGAGCGGTGGCTGACGGTTGTTTCCCAAAGCAGCTGAACGCGCGACGGCAGAACGTCTCCCGCGACCAGGGACGTATTCGGCGATGACGCGATCATCGTAGTTTTCCCGCCCGGGGCGGCGCAAACATCAAGTACTCGCGATCCGCCCTCCGCGATGACAGCATTCGCGACAAGCTGCGAACCTTCATCCTGAAAATAGATCCTGTTTGAATCAGCGAGTCGTGCAAGCGACTCGTTCATTCGCGGACCCCTGAAACATCCGTCTACAAGATCAGACCGCCGCAGACCATCCAGTCCGTTGATCTGCGCTAGTGTCTCTTGTTGTTCGCTGTCATCGCCAACCAACCGAAACGAGAGCGCCGGAGTCAGATTATTTGCTTCGCAAATAAGGCGTGTTTGATCGAATCCGAATTGGGCGATCCAGCGCTCCACCAGCCGTTGTGGATGCGAGGTTGAAATAGCCAGCGCCTCGATATCGTTTCCGTACGTTAGTTCAACCGTCTCGCGGTCGTACGCGCGAAGTAAAGCATTAACAAACCCCTTCGCTGAGCGTTTCTTTGCGCGAGAAACCAGTTCGACGCTTTCGTTTATAGCAGAATGCACCGGCACCCGGTCGAGAAACATCATCTGAAACAATCCTATCCGCAGCGCGATGCGGACTTCGATATCAATCTTACGCCCCTTCGCAAGTTCATCGATTGTACGGTCCAGGTAAATCTTTCGGCGTAGGACCCCAAGCGCTATTTCATGACAAAGCGACCGATCGTTTGGTGATAGGTTTGCTTCGAAAATCGGGAGAATCCTAGAAGAAAAAGCGTTCTCCGTTTCGATACGCATGAGCGCATCGAACGCGGCAGCTCTGGCCGGCGACACCTTCATCCTTCGTCACCATTCTGTTTAGCTACTGAAAGGTCCGGCTGGGTTCCTTTCTCAAGCCTCTCGTTGACCGTGATCCGGTCGTCAAAAACGAAACACTCACCATTCCAGAGCGACTCGGACGGATCTATTACTTCCAAATACTTTAGTATCCCGCCCCGAAGCTGATACACATTTTCGAAACCCTCCGACTTTAAATATGGTGTGAATTTTTCGCATCGAATTCCGCCCGTGCAGTACATTGCGATTGTTTTGTGTTTTTCCGGATCGAGCTTTTCAGAAATATACCCGGGTAACTCGCTGAATTTCCTTGTGCGTGGATTTTCTGCTCTCGAAAAGCGGCCGCTCATAACCTCGTAGTCGTTGCGCGCATCGAGCACGAAAGTCCCTGGATCGGAGATCAAGGCGTTCCAGTCTTCAGCATCGACATGAGTGCCCTCACCGAGCGAAATATCAACCGGTTGTTTCAGCGTCACGATTTCGGGTTTTATCTTTACGTCGATCCTCTTGAACGGGGTTTCTGGATGAACAGACGTTTTGTATTCTATTTGACTGCCAAGGATCTCTTCCGCTTTCTCAATAAATAGCCTTAAGTTTGTTTCTTCGCCGCACACGGTGGAATTGAAACCTTCTTCGGCGAGAATGATGGTTCCCTTTATTTCGTGCTCGCGCATCGCGGCGCGCAGCCGGTCGCGTTTTTCTTCGAGGCCGGCCAGCGATATAAATTTGTAAAACGTGGTGATCTGAAACATCTTAACTACCAAATACCTCGCCTACTTTTAGCCGCATACCATTAACGAAATCGGCTGCCGACATCCTTCGCTTGCCCTCGGGTTGAACCTCGATCACCGACAATCCGGAACTACCGCCGCAGGCAATATCAAACGTTTCTTTGTCGATACTTGCCACGGTGCCCAACTCACCGCCCACCAGATCTCGCACCGCCGCACGCCAGATAGTTATCTTTTGCCCGTTCCGATAACTGAACGACGATGGAAATGGCTGAAGGCCGCGAACGCGATCCGCGATCTCTTTCGCCGAACGGTCCCAGACAATAAGCCCGTCTTCTCGCTTTAATAACGGAGCGTAACTTGCTTCAGCTTCGTCCTGCGCGCGCGGAGGTATCTTATCCAATGTTCGAAGCGTTTTCGAAATCAGCTCGGCCCCGTCAACCGAAAGGCGTTCGGTCAATTCCGGCGCCGTTTCAGATTCGCCGATCTTGGCTTCGCGTTGAAGCAGAATATCTCCGGTATCAAGTCCCGCATCCATTTGCATGGTGGTTACGCCTGTAGTCGTTTCGCCTCTCGCGATGGCCCAATTCACCGGAGCCGCTCCACGATATTTAGGCAACAGCGAAAAATGCACGTTAATAGCACCTTTAGGAAATGCGGTCAAAAAACTTTCCGGCAGGATCCGGCCGTATGCAACCACAACAGCGACGTCGGCGTTATGCGATATAAACCTTTCCAAAGCTTCCGAGGTTTTGATCTTCGCGGGTTGAAGAACTTCGATGCCCCGATCCAATGCAAACTGTTTCACGGGTGAGTATGTGATCTTGTTGCTCCGGCCCGACGGTTTGTCGGGCTGTGTATACACCGCTACGACCTCGTGGCCGTCGGCCACGAGCCGTTCGAGCGTCGGGACCGCAGCCTGCGGCGTACCCATAAAAACAACCTTCATACAGCAAAAAGGCCAAAGCGGTTTAACGCTTCAGCCGAACTACTAAGATAAATCTTTCGATCAGTATCCGCAATGATAGTTCTGCCCTTCGTAATTCGTTTCCCAGCGCTCGCCCTTTCTCTTGAACATAAAGAATCCGGCTCCTTCGAAACCCTTCACGATCGAAAAGATCTCGCTGTCCCCGTCGCCGTCCACATCAAAAATATCAAGTAGCAGTTCGTGATAAATGCCGCTGTCGACGTCTTTCACGTCGCCGCTCATAACCGTTCCTTCTTTGAACTTTCGACTATTCTGATACCCAAATCGGTACTTTTTGCTCTGATCAAGATCTGCAATAAAAAACAACAAATGGCGTTCCTTTGCGGACGGCTCCACCCAATACGATCCAACCATTTCCGCATTGCTGTCGTTGTTCACATCGATGGCCGTCAGATTGTGATATTTCAGGTCCTTCGTGACGGCCGCGGGCTCCGATAATCGTGTGAAGTAATCACGCACCAGCGCCTCGACCTCAGCGCGCTCGGCCGGGGTAGGCAGGCGTCGCAACCCGCTGCCAGGCTTAAGGATCTTCGAGTTGGTCGCAAGGCCCATTATGTTGCCTTTGAGCGGTGTACGCGTTGTTCTTGTTGTGACGCTTGCAATGAAGTTCACACACTCGCCTCTCGGTTCGGATGAAACAACTATGACGTTTCCCGCCGATTTTCCGCCAAAGATCAGTGAATATGATTTGCCCTTAGCAAAATAGGTGCGGTGGAACGAGGTAAGCACGCTCTGTTCCGACGCGCCGTCGATCGCTTTTGTGATCGCACCCTTAGGGCCGACATAGCCGATGGGCTCAACGACCTTGCCGTCATTTAGGACGGCAAAAATTACCGTTTTCGGCTGTGCAGGCCGCTTCTGAGCAAGGGCGGTATTTCCAGTCGCTATGATCAACAGCGATATAGCGAAGGTTATTTTGATCGCGCTCATGTGCTCACACCTTTCTAGATATTGATTTCCCCTGCATGAACTGAAGCAGATACTCGCGGCCGCCCGCCTTTGAATCCGTGCCGCTCATATTGAATCCGCCGAACGGATGGACCCCGACTAGCGCCCCTGTGCATTTCCGGTTCAGGTAAAGATTACCCACATGAAATTCACGCCTTGCTTGCTCTAGCCGATGCTCAGAGGCAGAATAGACAGCTCCTGTAAGTCCAAACTCCGTGTCATTTGCTATCTCAAGAGCATGATCGAAATCCTTCGCTTTGATCACTGCCAGGACCGGAGCAAAAATCTCTTCCTGTTCGATCGTGTCACCCGGCTTTACTTCATCGATTATGGTGGGCTCAATGAAGTAACCGTTCGAATCGTCCCCGACACCGCCTGCAACGACCTTTCCGCCTTCGTCGATCCCTTTATTGATATACGCGACCGTGTTGTCGAAAGAACGTTTGTTGATCACCGCTGCTACATTCGCCGTGCCGTCCGATGGCTCGCCGATCTTAAGTGATGTGGTCAATGCAACCACCTTTTCCATCAATTGATCGTGGACCTTCTCGTCAACTATTAGCCGCGAGCACGCCGAACACTTCTGTCCCTGATATCCGAATGCGGCTTGAACCACGCCTGTCGCCGCGGAATCGATATCGGCGTCGTCGGCCACAACGATCGCGTCCTTTCCGCCCATCTCTGCGATCACGCGCTTGATCCAGATCTGTCCGTCGCGCGTCTTCGCTGCCACTTCATTGATATGCAAACCAACGCCTTTCGAGCCGGTAAACGAAATGAATCTCGTTTCCGGATGCGTAACCATCGCCTCGCCGGTCTTTGCGCTGCCGGTAAGAAAATTCAGGACTCCCGGTGGAAGTCCGGCCTCGTGCGCGATCTCAACGAATTTCGCGGCTATGGTGGGGGAGTCGGATGAGGGTTTCAGTACGACCGTGTTACCAGCAACGATCGCGGCCATCGACATCCCGGACATTATTGCCAGCGGAAAATTCCACGGCGGAATGATCGCGCCCACGCCGAGTGGAATGTATTCGAGCGAATTGTCTTCGCCAGCGATCTTCGTTACGGGTTGCTCCTGCGACCAACGAAGCATTTCGCGGCCGTAAAACTCCATAAAATCGATTGCCTCGGCCGTGTCGCCATCCGCCTCGGTCCAGGTTTTTGAAACCTCGAAAACCATCCAGGCGGAGAGTTCATGTTTCCGCCGGCGCATTATCTCGGCGATCTTAAAAAGATATTCCGCACGCTCGGCTGCCGGGACATTTCGCCACGTCTTGAAGGCCGCTGTGGCAGCGGTAATCGCCTTCTCCACCAACGAAGTATCGCTATCGCCTTCGGAAAAAACGCCGACGACCTCGGTTTTGTTTGCCGGGTTATAGCTTTGAAACTTCGACTCGAGCGTTACATTTTCGCCATTGATGATCGACGGGTACTCGCGGCCAAGCTCGGAGCGCACTTTCTCGATCGCGGCACGCATCGCCTCCGCATTCTCCGGCTTCGAAAAATCTGTAAATGGTTCGTTCCTAAATTCGTCCAATACTCTTTGGGTCTGCATAAATGAAATTAGTTATCGATACCTCTGCCTGTTCAACTCATTCAATTCCCACTCATCAAGCATTTCAGGCATCACGGGCTCTTCGTCTTTTTGCCAGGAGATCACATAACGGGGGCGCTGTGACCCATTCGACGTCTCGGCATACGTGAGAATAAGCTTCCACCCGGCAAGAAGGTATGCATTCAGTTCCCGCACAGAACCGACTTCGCCCGTAAGCCTGGTTTCTTCGATGCTCATACCTGGAAGTCGGACTTTCCTGCCCGATCTATTCCCACTTTCCGGTTGTCTGTAATCGTTTGATTTTACGCTTTGCGAGTTCGCGTTTCAAGGGAGTCATCCGGT
>DATFEW010000354.1:0-8152 GCA_035250805.1 Pyrinomonadaceae bacterium | reverse complement strand
TGGGCTACGGCCGAGCGCGAGCCGGAAGGATCGGCACCGGATTAGGCTACAACGCTTTTGAGGTGCAGCGTTCTGATGCGATGAATTTCGGTTTCGGCGATATCAGCGCAACCGGCGCGAAGTCAAACATTGTTTCCACCCAGATCCATTTCAGCATGGAAGGGCGAGACATCTTGCGGGTCTTCGATGTAGATGCATTCGAAGCGAATCCTAATATGGGGCATCAAGAGGACATGTATCCTTTGACGATGTACCCCTATGCCAGAGAGGAATATCAGAAGCAGTACGCCGAAAATTACAAATGGGGAATGACGATCGACCTGAACTCTTGTGTTGGGTGCAACGCATGCGTCATTGCTTGCCAGGCCGAAAACAATATTCCGGTCGTCGGCAAGGAGCAGGTCGAGCGCAGCCGCGAGATGCATTGGCTGAGGATCGATTCTTATTACGGTGGCGATAATCCGAGCGATCCGGAAGGCCCGCATTTTCAGCCGGTCCTATGTATGCAGTGCGAACAGGCTCCGTGCGAGGTTGTGTGTCCGGTCACGGCCACGGTGCACAATGCCGAGGGGCTTAACGACATGGTTTATAACCGCTGCGTCGGCACGCGGTATTGCTCGAACAACTGCCCGTACAAGGTGCGGCGTTTCAACTTCCTCCTCTACCAGGATTGGGATACGCCTCAGTACAAGTTGATGCGAAGCCCTGACGTGACCATCCGCAGCCGCGGTGTGATGGAAAAGTGCACGTACTGCACGCAGAGAATTTCGGCAGCGCGGATCGACGCAGAAAGGGAAGGGCGGAAGGTCGTCGATGGCGAGATACTCACAGCGTGCCAGGCTGCATGCCCGACGAATGCGATCATCTTCGGCGATATGAACGATCCGGAGAGCAAGGTCACCAAATCGAAAAAGGACCACCGCGATTACAAGTTACTCAATGAGCTGAATACGCAGCCGCGTACCACGTATCTGGCCGGATTAAAAAATCAGAATAAGGAAATGCCGGATTATAAACCGCTTCCCGTGCCCGAAGCGCACGGACCCGCAAAGTCCGAGGATGAAAAACCTGCGGGAACGAGCGAAAGTCACTAATTCTTAACGAACGCCATCACGATGCGAGATCTGAAAGAGATTCAAGCTAGCATGCAGCCGCCGATGATCCACGGGGATCACACGTACGGCACCGTTTCCGACAAGATCGGCGACGTTACGCTAAAGCGGCGGACACCGTTCCATTGGTTCATCGGTTTCGGCATCGCTTTCATGATCGCGCAGGCTCTGCTCTTTACTGTGACGGTGCTGCTCGCACGGGGAATCGGGATCTGGGGAAACAATCAGCCGGTCGGTTGGGCATTTGACATCATCAACTTCGTTTGGTGGATCGGCATCGGCCACGCCGGAACGCTTATCTCGGCGATCCTGCTGCTGCTAAATCAAAAATGGCGCACCTCGATCAATCGCTTTGCTGAAGCGATGACCCTCTTCGCTGTCGCTTGCGCTGCGATGTTCCCGCTGCTCCACACAGGCCGTCCGTGGCTCGCTGCATACTGGCTTTTCCCGTATCCGAACACGATGGGCGTGTGGCCGCAATTCCGGTCGCCGCTGATCTGGGATGTGTTTGCAGTATCGACATATGCGACGATCTCGCTTTTGTTTTGGTACGTCGGTTTGATCCCCGATCTTGCCACTCTTCGAGACCGTGCGAAGGACAAGAAATTCAAGTTCATGTACGGCATTCTCTCATGGGGCTGGCGCGGCAGTGCCAGGCACTGGCACAGGTACGAGATCGCCTACCTCTTGCTCGCCGGCTTGTCGACACCGCTCGTGCTTTCCGTGCACTCGATCGTGTCACTCGACTTCTCGGTTTCCCAGGTCCCGGGCTGGCATGCGACGATCTTCCCGCCCTACTTCGTTGCGGGGGCGATCTTTGCTGGGTTCGCGATGGTGCTCATCCTCTGCATCCCTTTGCGTGTCTGGTACGACATGAAGGATTTCATCACCGACACGCATCTTGTTTACATGGGCAAGGTTATGCTCGCGACCGGTTTGATCGTGGTGTATGGCTATGCGATGGAAGCTTTTTTTGGTTGGTACAGCGCGAGCCAATACGAGCAGTTCATGGTGTATAACCGGATCTGGTCGGGCCCGTATTGGTATATGTACTGGCTCCTGATCCTTTGCAACGGCATTTCGATCCAGTTCCTCTGGTTTAAACGATTTCGAGAGAGTGCATTTTGGCTATTCCTGATATCGATCGTTGTCAGTATCGGTATGTGGCTGGAAAGGTTCGTGATCATTGTAACGAGTTTGAACCGCGACTTCCTGCCATCGTCGTGGGCGATGTACAGCCCAACTGTTTTCGATTGGTCGATGTTCATCGGCACCATAGGATTTTTCTTTACGTTGATCTATTTGTTCGTCCGATTCCTGCCGATGATCTCGATCTTCGAGGTCCGGACTCTGCTGCCGGAGGCGAACGTTCACGGCCACCAGCAGGATTTTGACGAAAGCGTGCTCGAGGTCGAGTACACATACGACCGCACCGATCCGCCGAATAATTGATCGTTTTTTTATGAGCGACAAACTTTACGGATTAATGGCTGAGTTCGATTCCGCGACCGAGTTGGTTGACGCGGCGAACGCGGTGCGCGAGGCGGGTTACACAATGACCGACGCTTTCTCACCGTTCCCGATCCATGACATTGATGAAGCGCTCGGCGTCAGGCGAAGCATTCTACCGGTGCTTGTGTTTTTCGGCGGCATTACCGGACTTATGCTCGGCGTCGCGTTGCAGGTTTTCGTTCACTACATCGATTATCCACTAAATGTCGGCGGCAGGCCTTACTTGAGCTGGCCCTCTTTTGTGCCGCCGTCGTACGAATTGACCATCCTGCTCGCCGGTTTCACAGCAGTGTTCGGGATGCTGTTTTTGAACGGATTGCCGCGTCCGTATCATCCGGTGTTCAATGTGCCGCGGTTCGCTTTGGCAACACGTGAGAAGTTCTTCTTGGTAGTCGAGGCGGCCGATCCGCAATACAGCTATGACGGTACACGGAGTTTTCTGGAAAGCCTTGGGCCGCAGGAGGTGTTTGATGTGCCCGAATAGTTGCCGTGCCGAAGTAAAAATGAAAAAGGAAAAAGGAAAAATGATGCGCCGCATTCTGATTTTTGCCTTTTTACTTTTGCCTTTTGCCTTTGCGGGTTGTGGTGTCCGTCTGGATATGCAGGATCAGCCCCGGTACGACGCGTACGAAAAGAGCGAGTTCTTCAGCGACAACCGGGCCTCACGCGATATTCCTCCAGGAGCCGTGGCACGTGGACAGCTTCACGACAACAAAGCCTTTTATACCGGCAAGATCGATAATCCGAATCCGAATGTGCAGGTCGAGACCACGACGAATGCGGCAGGAAATACGATCGTGACCTCGTTCCCGAATGATGTCGACGAATTTCCGATCCCTGTAACTAAGGAACTTATTGACCGCGGCGAGGATCGTTACAACATTTACTGCATCGTCTGTCATGGCCCGGTAGGAGCCGGTGACGGAATGGTGGTCCGCCGGGGGTTTTCACCTCCGCCGACCTATCACGACGACCGCCTGCGAAATGCGCCCGTCGGTCATTTCTTCGACGTAATGACAAATGGCTGGGGCAAAATGAACAGTTATTCCTCGGTACTGTCTGCGGCCGACAGATGGGCCGTAGTGGCATATATTCGTACGCTTCAGGTGAGCCAAAGTCCCGACGAAATTTTGAAGATGAATTCGAACACGCAGCATACGCCCGCTCCGACTAGTACACATGCCGGAGGTGGCAAATAATGGCCGATCGCGGTCGATACAACGCACCGGCAGAGATCGAAGCTCTGCGGCCCATCGCTCTCGGTATCGGCGGGATAGCGCTTCTTGCGTGGCTTGTCGGTCTTTACTTCCAGCCTGAGCAGGCGCTTCGCAGCTGGCTCCTGGGCTTTGTGTTCTGGGGCGGTATTGCGTTCGGATGCATAGGGATCCTGATGCTGCAGTATATGACCGGCGGTGCGTGGGGAATCGTAATGCGACGCGTGGCCGAGGCCGGCTCGCGGACACTTCCGCTGCTTGTTGTCTTGTTCATTCCTCTTGCGGTCGGTGTGCTCAATCACTCGATCTATACATGGACCACCCTGCCTCCCGACGACCATGCGATCGAGTCCCGGGGCATTTATCTCCTTCCGTGGTCATGGGTGATCCGATCGGTGATCTATTTTGCGATCTTCGGCGTCATGGCCTATTTGCTGAACAAATGGTCGGCAGATCAGGACGCGGCGACTGATTACGAAGTTTCGGCGTCGTTGTTGTCTCGCATGTCGAGATTTTCAGGACCCGCGACAGTTATCTATGCTCTAGTTGTAACTTTCGCAGTAGTGGATTGGGTGATGACGCTCGACCCGCACTTTTTCTCTACCATCTGGGGGCTTCTGTTCGTAGTCGGCTGGGCACTTAGCTGCTTTTGTTTTGCTGTAATGGTCCTTGCATACCTTTCAGATAAGGTCCCTATGAACCGTGTTCTGGGCCAGCGGCATTTTCACGACATCGGGAAACTCATGCTGGCTCTCGTTATGGTCTGGGCGTACTTTAATTTTTCGCAGTTCCTGATCATTTATTCCGGGAACATACCGGAGGAAACGGCTTGGTATCTGGCCAGAATGGATGGCGTTTGGTACTGGATCGGCATTGCACTCATCTTGCTGCATTTTGCATTTCCGTTCCTGATCCTGCTGCAGCAGGATTTCAAGAGGAAGCCAAGGCTGCTCGCGTCAATTGCACTGTTCATCCTTTTGATGCGGTTAGTAGATTATTTCTACCTTATCGGGCCGACGGCTAGAATAGAGACGTATGGTCTTCCGCAGGGGGCGTTCATTCTAAGTTGGCTCGATTTTGTCGCGCCGCTCGCGATCGGCGGGATATGGATGTGGTATTTCTTCGGGCAGCTTCAGGCGCGTCCGCTGGTTCCGGTGATGGATCCGTTCTATGAGCGGGCGGTGGAACACGGAAAAGGGCATTAGGTATGGCACATAAGAAGAACGAGCCGACAGTTTCGGACCTTGATAAGCCCTACGAGCCAAATGAGATCGGGCTGAGCGGCATTGTCAAATTTGGTGTCGGGCTGTTTGTACTTATCGTGATCACATTTGGACTGATGTGGGTATTGTACGGAGTGCTTGAACGAAATGCGGTTGAGCGATTTGGGACTGCGGAGCCGATGGCATTGAGTGACAAAGAGCAGCTTCCGCCGGAACCGATCCTGCAAAGCGCTCCCGGTTTTAAGGTTGATACGGCCCAAGGACGCGTAAACCTGGAGCTTGCTGCCCCAGAGGCTGAGTATAAAGAGCTAAAAGAGGTGTGGGACGATCAGATCGAACACGGGCAAAAGCATCCTGTCACCGGGACCGTGATCTCGATGCCGATCGAAGAGGCAAAAACCATCTATTTAGGCCTGGAGAAAAAAGCAAAAAGCGGACCCGACGTCGAGCATCTCGCGGCGGAATCGCGAAAATACGTATCGGATGCAAACTCGGGCCGTACGGTTTCTGCGGCGCCACCTACGCCAGCCGCCGCACCAACGCCGGCGTCGGCACATTGAGAAGGGTACCAATGAGTAAGATGGAGACATTAATGAATACCGCGCTTCGACGAACAATAATTTTGTCGTTGGCGGTTTTGTGTCTCAACGTATCGGCTTATTCCCAAAAGAATGAGCATTACAATTCCCCGCTGTATTCGCCGAAGACCTATGACCCTTCGGTGAGCGTCAGCAATGGTCTTCCCGAGCAATTGAAACGTGTGGGAATAGAGCAGCGCCTTGGCGAACAGCTTCCGTTTGAGGCGACGTTCAAGAGCGAGCAGGGAAAGGCGGTCCGGTTAGGCGACTATTTTAAGAGCGGTCGGCCGGCGATCCTTGCATTGGTCTATTACGAATGTCCAATGCTTTGCAATCAGGTGTTGAACGGACTAACCGGATCATTGAAGGGGATTTCGCTTGACCCGGCGAAGGACTTTGACGTTATTGCGATTAGCTTCGATGCGAGGGAGAACGAAAAGCCGGGACTTGCCGCGAACAAGAAGGCGTCATATCTGGAACGATTCGGGCGTCCGGGAACAGATGGCGGCTGGCATTTCCTGACAGGCGACCAAAAAGCGATCGATGCTGTAACCAAAGCTGTAGGTTTCACATATGAGTGGGACAACAAATCGAATCAATTCGCACACGCGAGCGGGATCATGATCGTAACGCCCGAAGGAAAGCTTTCCCGTTATTTTTACGGGATCGACTACGCTCCGAGGGATGTGAAACTTGGCCTGATCGAATCTGCCGACAAAAAGATCGGCAGCGCCTCCGATCAGCTTTTGCTTTATTGCTACCACTACGATCCCGCGACCGGAAAGTATGGCCTGGCGATCTTGAGCGTGATGAGATTTGTTTCGGTCGTAATGCTGATGGGAATGGCAGCCGTGGGATTTGTTTATTGGAAACGAAGCAAGAAAACAGTGAACAGTGGACAGTAACAAGTGGACAGTTTGCATTTTCTGACCACAGACAACTGACAACTGAAAACTGATAACTTATGCAGACCAATTCGTGGGTACCAATTTTTCCTGAACAGGCCTCGAGTTTTGCGTGGCAGGTGGATATGCTCTATTTCTACCTGATCGCGATCAGCGTCGCTTTTACGATACCGATCGTCGTAGCCATATTTTTCTTTGGGCTTAGGTATCGCGAAAAGGAAAAGTTTGCTACACCTGACGAAATTCATGGATCGATGGTGCTTGAGGCGGGTTGGTCGTTTCTGCCGTTTGTTATCTCGATGACGATATTCCTGGGCGGCGCGATCGTATATTACAACCAATATCGGATGCCTGAAGATGCGATGCAGGTCTACGTGGTTGGCAAACAGTGGATGTGGAAGATCCAGCATGAGACCGGGCAGCGTGAGATAAATGAGCTGCACGTGCCGGTCGGGCGCCGTGTCAAGCTTACGATGACCACCGAAGATGTTTTGCATGATTTCTCTATTCCGGCCTTTCGTACAAAGGCAGATGTGGTGCCCGGCCGGTACACATACTTGTGGTTCGAACCCACGAAACCTGGTAGGTACCACCTTTTCTGTGCAGAATATTGCGGGTTAAATCATTCGGGAATGGGTGGATGGGTCTATGTGATGGAACAGCGTGATTTCGATAATTGGTTGGAGGGCAATATCTCCGGACAAACGCCGGTCGAACAGGGGCGGGACCTTTTCGAAAACAAATTGGGCTGTGCGTCGTGCCACGCGGGCGGTCCTCAGCAGCGCGGTGCAAAACTTGAAAATATTTACGGCAAAGAAATAAGACTTGTCGGGGGATCCACGGTGACCGTCGACGACGAATATATAAAGAATTCGATCCTGAATCCCGGCGCACAGGTAGTTGAGGGCTTTCAGCCGATAATGCCCACCTTCAAGGGACAGGTAACGGAAGAGCAACTGCTATCGCTCGTTGCTTATATCAAGTCGTTAAGCGGTATTCAGGGGACCGCACCGGGCGCGTCAAATACCGCGGCGAACTCGAATACGAATTCGGCGTCAAAGGCGAACACAAATTCATCCGCCAACAGTAATCACTAGCGCGGTCAATCACTATGTATAACGCAGAAGCATTATCGCCGGCGGGCATACCGAAAGTTAATTACTTAACTAACGGCTTTACGTTGAAGTCGTGGCTGTTGACCAAGGACCATAAGCGCATCGCGATCATGTATCTGATCACGATCTCTTTGTTCTTTATGGCCGGCGGTTTATTTGCCTCCGCGATCCGGCTTGAGCTTCTTACGCCCGCAAGCGACCTTCTGGAATCGGGCACATACAACCGAGTATTTACGGCACATGGCGTGCTCATGATCTTTTTCTTCCTGATCCCCTCGATCCCGGCGGTTTTAGGTAATTTCCTGCTCCCGATCATGATCGGGGCAAAGGTCCTCGCGCTCCCACGCGTTAATCTTCTCTGCCTTTACATTTATTGGATCGGCGGTGCATTCACGGTATGGGCGCTTCTGCAGGGCGGCGTCGACACAGGCTGGACGTTCTACACGCCATACAGCACAACCTATTCTAACTCGTACGTGATGGCGGTTGGGCT
>DATFEW010000344.1:0-3220 GCA_035250805.1 Pyrinomonadaceae bacterium | reverse complement strand
GAGCCCGGCATGAAGGGCGATCCACCCGGTATTTCGGCCCATCACTTCGAGGATCATCACACGGTCATGTGAGGCAGCCGTAGTGTGAAGCCGATCGAGTGCTTCGGTGGCAACGTCGATCGCAGTCATAAATCCGAACGTCAATTCTGTTGCCGCGAGATCGTTATCTATAGTTTTCGGCACACCGATCACCGGAAAACCGCGTTTATGAAACTGCTCCGCGATCGCCAAGGTGCCTTCGCCTCCGATCGCAACGAGTGCCTCGATCTCTAAAATATCCAGGTTCGCAAGAGCCTCTCCTATTGGAAGCTGCGCTATACATGGCTTTCCGTTAACGATCTTTACAAAGCTTCCCCTGTTACGCGTGCCGAGGATCGTGCCCCCGCGTGGGAGGATGCCGCTGACCGCTTTTTTAGTCAGCTTCATGGTATGTGTTTCTCCGAGAATGCCCTCGAAGCTGTCCTCGATCCCTATGCACTTCATACCGTACTCGCCAATCGCGGTCCGTACAACTGCACGTATCACAGCATTTAGCCCTGGGGCATCACCACCGCCGGTTAAGATTCCGATTTGTTTGTACATCGATTTCCGAATCGTTGTTCCGTCAACATCTTACTCGAAGTTTCCGATATTCAGAACGCGCGATCTTCCTCTTTTATGAACAAAAAGCCCCGCACTAAGCGAGGCCGGGTCTCACACGATGGCTCATTAGATCACTTGCGCATAGCAAGATTCTTCTCCACCATATTTCGGGCGACGGCTATAGACTCCGTCGCCTTGAGGATCTGCGGGTCTGTTTCGAGAAGGACTTGAACTCCCGCTTCGTTTGAATAATTTGCTGTAACAAGTTCCTGTCTCAACCGCGTCTTTGCATATTCTACGTCTGAGGCAATGTTTTCTGCAGCAAGACCGTTCTCCTTGTCGGAAAGCGTGATCTGACGAAACGCTTCGAAAAGGCGATCCGTTACTGATAACGCTCCTGGCTGTATCGATTTTACCTGACTCTGTTTTTCTACTTTGTACGACTCGAAACCGGGTACCTTTCCAGCGACCAACTGCCGTACAAAAAAGAAAGCCGCATCATTAATACGTGCCCTTTGCGTACTGAATTCCTGCGGTTTTGCTTTGACATCAGGTTCGATCCCCCGGCCGCCAAAAAGAGTTCGTCCATCCGGGAGCGTGACGGGAATACCGACGGGCTTCGGCTCGATGATCGCTTCCGCAGAATCCTCATCGTGATTAGCGTAGTAATCGTAGATCGAACCACTTGAATAATCCCGCTGGAGTGAGCGGCCGAACGGGGTGTAGTATCGCGCCGTAGTAAGCGTCATCCCCGTCCCATACGGAAGACGGAAAACACGCTGCACGAGGCCCTTGCCAAAGCTATCAGTACCAACAACTACGCCTCGGCCATAGTCCTGGATCGCACCGGCAACGATCTCGGACGCGGATGCAGATCCGCCGTTCATCATCACGACCAGTGGAAGTTTTTCTACATCCTTTCCGCTCGATTTAAGCTCACGCGACAGAGATTGGCCCGTTCTTCCTTTTACAGAAACTACGGTCTGATCCGTCGGTACAAATCGACTAACGACAGCAACCGCTTGTTCAAGAATGCCGCCGGGGTTGTTTCGGAGGTCTAAGATCAGGCTTTTCATTCCCTGCTTATCCAGATCCTCAAGGGCCTCATTAAGTTCTTCCGCGGTGGTTTCCTGGAATCCGCCCGTCAGTCCAACATAACCGACGCCGTTCGGCAGCATAAAATAATTTCGAATGGAAGGCAGCGGGACGCCGCCCCGGACAATGTCAAAGACTATAGGCGTAGCTGAGTTTGCCCGCTCGACCTTTACCTTCACTGTCGTTCCGCGTTCGCCTCGAACATTCTTCGAGACTTCGTTACTGGTCCACTCGGTCGCGTCCTTCCCGTCGACCTGTGTAATACGGTCGCCATACCTCAGGCCGGCGGTTTCGGCCGGCGTGCCGGGAACGATCGACTGAACGTAGACACCGTCGCGTCGCTGAAAAATGGAAACACCAATGCCGTAAAACTGCGACGCCTGCTCTTGTGAGAGCCTTTCAAATTCTTCCCGTGTGAAAAATGACGAGTGCGGATCGAGCGACCAGAGCATTCCTTGTATGGAGCTGTCTGATACGTTCTCACGGTCGGCTTTGCCGCTATAATTTTCGCCGACCACGTCAAGAGCCTCGCGATAATCGGCAGCTATGCGCTCGCTGGTGATCGCCGTCCCGGCCGATGCAGAGCTCTGGAGGCGTCCAAAAAGAGCGCCGGCGACTGCTCCTATGGCCACTAGAATCACCGCGATGACAACAAAACTTCTCTTCATAAACCTTTCGATTGTAGCACAGTTTTAGTTGCCGGATCCCGGGTATAAGATGCATAAAACCAGCCTGTTAGCGAGCCCGTCGTCGTGAATTTACTTTTCTGTTCCCAGGCTTTAACATCTAAGCTTTTGCCCGATGAAACCGGAACTATCCATTGTGATTCCAGCATTTGAAGAGGAAACTCGTCTTGGGGAGTCAATGGAAAGGATATTCCAATTTCTCAAGGCCGGCTCGACGAAAGCAGAGGTAATTTTGGTTGACGACGGCTCGAAGGACGCAACCGCTGAGGCCGCAAGATCGGCCTGTTCTGCGCATCCCGAAGTTGTTTGTAACATCATCCGGTACGAAGAAAATCGTGGAAAAGGTTTCGCGGTCAAGACGGGGCTGCAGGCAGCGAACGCCGATATAGCCATGTTCAGCGACGCCGACCTTTCCACGCCCATCGAAGAGACTGGGAAGCTTGTGGATCCTATACGATCAGGGGAGTACGATGTCACGTTCGGCTCGCGGGCATTGGATCGGACGCTCATCGGCACACATCAGCCGTGGCGGCGAGAACAGGGTGGAAAGGTTTTCAACCTTGTCGTTCGAAAATTGACAGGCCTGCCGTTTTGGGACACCCAGTGCGGCTTTAAGGCTTTCAACATGACCAGGTTCCGTCCATTCCTCGAGTTGATGACGATCGATCGCTTCGGATTTGACGTGGAATTCCTGTATGTCGCCAACATGCACGGACTCCGTTTAAAGGAGATACCTGTTCGATGGAACAACGATGAGCGAAGCAAGGTCAAAGTGGTTCGAGACAGTATGCGGATGTTTGATGAAGTTAGACAGATACGCCGGAACGCCCGAAGCGGGGTATATAATTTAGACAAAT
>DATFEW010000342.1:0-5099 GCA_035250805.1 Pyrinomonadaceae bacterium | reverse complement strand
GCGCTTACTTCGCGGACATCAGACGGAAAGGAACTCCAGGATTTTCACCGCGAACAATACGGTGGCACGGTGGGTGGCCCCATCGTCAGGAACAAAGCATTCTTCTTCTTTGCCCTGGAAGGGATCAACGAGAACCTTGTGCGGCCTAATCTAAGCGAACAGATCGGCGACACACCGTGTCCCGTTTCGGTCCCGGTCATAACTGCTGATGAAGCTCTGATCGACGCTAATCCGGATTGCCAGCGACTAGCCCTGTTGAACTTTATGCAGACGAGCCGCGGTTCGAACGAAGGTTTGCCGATCACTCGCAAGGTCAACAATCTCGCTCTACTCGGGAAGCTCGACTGGGACTTGAACGCATCAAACAAATTCAGCGCGTCGTACAACTTCGACCATTCAAAGAACTTGAATCAGACGTTCGATGTTCCGACGTACGGAACGTCGGCGAACGGAACCGAGGGTCCGTCGAAGATAAACGTTTTTAATGCAAACCTCTACACGACCGTCTCACCGACGAAGTTGAATGAATTTCACTTCACGTATTCGCGCGAAGACCGCCCGAGATCTGCAACCGAGTCCAACATCCCGGCTGACACCGCGATGGGCTTTGGAACTACATTTAGGTTCGGCAACCCCTTTTTCTTACAGCCTAATGTCGACGAACTTTTCTGGCGTACGCAGATCCGCGATAACTTTTCGATCATTCACGGAGCTCACACGATCAAGTTCGGCGGTGATTGGATGCACAGCTTGAACGATCAGGTCTTCCGTGGCTTCTTCCTCGGACGGTATATCTTCGACAGCGTCACTGGATTCCTGAGATATGCCTCACCGGCAGGTCCCGGCGGTTTTGGCCCGATGGCGGAACGCTGCTCCGGCGGAGCGTGGATCACGGTTGGCGAACTATGCCCGGTCGGGCAATCTTCGGCAGGAACGCCGCTTTTGCTGTTCCTCCAGGGTGCCGGACCGAACGGCCCTGCGACAGACGCGGCCGGGGCATCGACCATCGATAACGAAGATATCGCCTTCTTTGCCCAGGACCGCTGGCAGATCGCTTCCAACTTCACGCTGAATTTCGGGCTTCGATGGGAAGGCCAGATGTTTGCCGAGCCGACTGTGGATTCTAGTGATACCGCATACGGTATCTTTCTTGGTGATCCGGACTTTCCTTCTGATGGAACAATTCCCGACGACCTGAGCATGTGGCAGCCGCGCATCGGCTTCGCATGGGACATCGCAGGGAACGGCCGTTCGGTCATTCGCTCGAGCTTTGGTGTATTTGCTGCACGGCAAAACATGCTTACGCAGGTTTCGGCGATCACAACGAACGGCGTTCAGCAGCAGACCATCGCAGGTGGTGCATTCGCCAACCCAACGATTCGACCAACCTGGCCCGGACTTGTTACCCCAAGTGCTAGCTCGTGCGACGGTCCGCTGGGCGTGAATCCATTTCCATGTTTCTCGGGCGTGCACGTGTTTGACCGCGATTACCAAAACCCGCGGATCTATACATTTAACGCGGCATACGAACAGGAGATCGCACCGGATTGGGCACTCTATTTCGATTTTACATACTCGAAAGGAACCAAGCTGACCCGATTTTTGAATCCCGGGCGGGCTCCGTTCTTCACCTTCGCTCCATACTTGGGCGATGCATTTTTTCATACCGCAGTGGGCCGGTCGGAATATTACGGGGTCACCGCTGGGATTCGAAAACGTCTTAGCGACTATTTTCAATTGGAAGCTAATTATGTGTGGTCAAGAGACCGGGATGACGATTCGAACGAGCGGGATCCGTTTACAGACCGTTCGTTTGACCCGTTCAACCCGGAACTCGATTGGTCGTTGTCCGACCGTGACGTTACCCACAAGTTCAATCTTTTTGCGTTTTTTGAACTGCCGTGGGAACTTGAATTCAGTCCACGAGTTCAATATCGTTCCGCGCAGCCTGCCACGCCGTTCCCGTTGGCGCTGATCAGCGCGACGGAAACCAACCGGAATACCCTACGGAAGGATAATGATTATTTCTCGTTCGATTGGCGTCTTGGGCGAGCTTTCAAGTTCGGTGAATCTATGGAGTTGATCCCTCAAATTGAGATGTTCAATACATTCAACAACGACAACTTTATCAACTCGCTTTCTGTGCCGGGAAATCAGTCCTCGCTGACCGCACCGAGTCTGTTCGACTTTAATGGGTTCCTGCGTCAAGGGATCGGAGACCCGAGACAGGTTCAGCTTTCAGTGAGATTTATTTTCTAACGGGGCGGGCGCGTAAGCGTTCGGATGAAATAGGATTGCCCGCGAAATACACAAAAGGCGAAAATTCCTTCGCTGATTTTAGTGTAGTTCGCGGGCAAATTTCTTTCTTACTGTTATTTGATCTTCGTGAGCTCGACCCCAGTCGCATCGAACGAAACTTCAGTTACCGTCCCGTCCGCATTTCGGTTCTCGAATTTCGCGCCGTCATCGTTGATCAAATGATCGACGTGCTCCTTGCTTAGCGTCTTCGTCTTGAATACGCCTTCGGCTTTCACCTTCATTCCCGCCGCATTCAAAGGAATAAAAAACGCGTGGTCTCCAAACGTGACTCGAACCGATCGGTCTCCCTCTTTTTCGGCCATCTCCATCCAACAGCCTTCCTTTTTACAGGAGCGGACAATGACGCCCTCGACCGCGACCTTTTCGTCGGCGAATTTCGCCGGGTCCTTAAATACCTTGTCGATCGACACCTTTTTCGCCTTGCCCGAAAGAGCCTCGCCACGCGTGATCGTGACTCCAGCCTTCAGGTCGACAGGAGCATTCTGCACATTCTTCGACACCGGCTCGCCCTTGCTATTTAACTCGCCCTGTGCAGAACCGCTGATTCCAAACAATCCTATAAAGCCGATAAACAAAAAAATTGATCTCATTTTCATAATTGATCTTGTTGATAGACAACTTTTCCCCCCAATACCGTAGTTTCAACGCGCACATTTCGGATCTTCGATCTATCGATCGAAAAAATATCATCCGAAAGTATCAGTAGATCCGCAAGTTTGCCGACCTCGATTGTTCCCTTCTTTGTTTCCTGAAACTCGGCGTACGCGGATCCTACTGTGTACGCACGTACAGCCTGTTCCATTGAGATCGCGCCGTTTCCGGTGACGGCGGCGTAGATATTGAGCATCGGGTTGAAGTCCGTTATCGACGCATCCGAGCCGAATGCCACGTGCGTTCCAAGCCCGAAGATCTTCTTGTAGTCATCCGACTCTGAACCGTTTTCACGGAAAAATAGCCACGGCTGCATCGATGCGATCGCTTTTAATTTGGCGAAGCGCGGTAGGTCTTCTGGCCGTGAGTCGTGGGCATGCTCCACGCGAAAGCGACGATCACGCGGCACGTTCGTTTTGGCGGCTTTCTCAAACGCATTCAGTACAAGCTCGTTCGGCCGTTCGCCGATCGCGTGTATTGCCACCTGCAACCCCGCCTTGTCAGCTCCTGCAACATCGCGGTCGAGCTGCGCAAGGCTTTCACTTTCATCCTCTGCAAAAAACTTCACGCATCCATTTCGGACACTAACGTTCCCGGTCGCCGCTTTCACGCCGCGTTCAGCGAGCTTCTGCCAAGCTGATAGCGTCACGCAATCGTACACGCGGGTTTTCAGCTTTCCCTGCCGCAGCAATGCGCGGAGAACGTCGTCAAGATCATCTGAGTGCACGTCCTGTACACTGGTTACCCCGAGACTGGCCGCATAGTTCGACGCGGTTTCGAGCACCTCGGGCCAGTTTTTCATGTGGTTTTGCGGCACTCGATTGCCGACTAATGGTATAGCCGACCCACGCAACACTCCGGTTGGCTCACCCGCCGCGTCGCGAAAGATCTTGCCGCCGAACGGGTCCTTCGTGTCCTTATCGATCCCCGCGATCTCAAGCGCGCGGCTGTTCGCAAACGCCGCCGTCGCGTCTGCGTTATAAACGAAAACCGGATTCTCCGCCGTCACATCATCGATCATCGTCCGCATTGGTGGATCGTTCGGCACCCAAGAACGGTTGTCCCAGCCGCTGCCAAGAATCCAACGGCCTTTCGGCAAAAAATGCGCGTAACGCGCAAAACGCTCGGCAAATTCTTTAGGGGTTTTTACCTCACGAAGATCCAACGAGGAAAAAAGATTTCCAATAGCGGCGAAATGAACATGCGCGTCGTTAAATCCCGGAATCACCAGACGGCCTCCGGCGTCTATCGTTTTTGTGCCCTCGCCCGCCAACGCACGGATCGACTTCGTACTTCCCACGGCGATGATCTCACCGCCCAAAACGGCGATGGCCTCGGCCTTTGGTTGGGCCGGGGCCATTGTTCGCACGTTTGCGTTTATGATTATCAGCTCAGCGGCAGCCGCAAAGCTTTGGGCCGGCATCGCAAGAAGCAAAACGAAAATACTGCAAAACAACTTCATTTCGCTTCGAAAACGACTTTCCCGTCTACCACAGTTGTCAGCGCCTTCACGTTCCAGATCTTTATCGGATCAATCGTAAAGATATCGTCGGAGAGGATTACAAAATCGGCGAGCTTACCAGGTTCGATCGTTCCTTTAACGCCTTCCTGAAATTCGGCCAAAGCGGACCCCCACGTAAATGCCTTGACGGTCTCCGCGACCGAGATCTTTTGCTCAGGCACCCATCCATTGGGGTTCTTATCGTCCAGCGTGCGGCGCGTAACGGCAGCATAAACGCCCCAGATCGGGTTGAGCGGCGCAACGGGCGAATCCGATCCGAAGGCAAGCACGCCGCCCGTACTCAGGATCGTTCGAAAGGCGTACGTTCCTCGTATCCGCTTGTCATCAAGCCGCTTCCACGCCCAGCGGCCGTCGTCGATGGCATGGAACGGCTGCATCGAGGCGATTACCTTTTGCGAACCAAATCGCTTGATGTCTTCCTGCCGAAGATGCTGCGCATGTTCGATTGTAAACCTGCGGTCACGTTGTCCATTCGCCTGCGCGGTTTTCTCAAAAATATCGAGTACGGTCGCATTCGCGCGGTCCCCGATCGCATGGATCCTCACCTGCAATCCGGCGTTATCAGCTGCCAGCACGTACTCCGGCGTTTTTGGAATTTCATCCGAAG
>DATFEW010000320.1:0-2775 GCA_035250805.1 Pyrinomonadaceae bacterium | reverse complement strand
GTTGTTCGAACCGACCACATTCGTCCGCAGCGCGCTTTCGAGTGGCGGGTTGAACGTTACATTACCGGCACCATTGATAATGATGTCGGTGTCCTTCATTATTTTTTTTGCGTGCTTTTCATCAAGGCCGAGAAACTCGTTTCCGACATCCCCGTTCACCGGCACGACCTTGGATTTTATGAACTCCTCAAACCCGTCGCCGTACTTTTCGCGCAGTGGATCGAACGTCGGCGATGTAACAATGCTCGTCCAGAACCGTGTGTTCGATTCACTCTCATCCCGCGCACGAACCGTCGCATAAACCTTCCCGATTTCCGGAAAATTATGCAGCAGCATCGACAACGTGACCTTACCCACAAAGCCCGTCCCGCCGATGAAGAAGATCTTCTTGCCTTTAAATATTTCTGTTGGTGATAGTTTCATACGGAACGCGGACGCCCTCGTCCGCACCGCATCCGTCAGGATGCGAAATCATCTATTTGTGCTTCGCACTCATTGCGGACGATGTTGTCCGCGCTCCCTTTCAATCCGTAACGTTACACAACCCGATCACCGGCTGGTGCAGCATCGTGATCTCTGCGTTGCGGCCCATGTACGAGCGAGCCATTGCGATCGCCTCGGTTAGGTTGTCGGCGCGGTCCCAGCCAAGTATCTCCGGCACGTGCGCGTTTTCGGCTCCGGCGGCGATCACCTTACCGACGTGCTGGCGGCCGTTTTCGCCCCAGTACCACATAAAGAACGGGTGTGCTCCGTGATACGCGTTTCCGCGGCGGTACATTTCGACGTATGCGGGGTTCGTCGCAAATTCACGCTCGTATTTTTCGCGAAGGAAAAACGCATCACGCGATTCGGGCAGAAGCCGATGGAAGAATTCTATGTACGACGGGTGAAAATTGTGGTCAAACTCATCAAAGCAGGGATGCGTGACGATCATCACACCGCCCTTTCGCAGAAGCGGCTTATTGCGAAACATATTGAAGTGATAGCCGAGAGCCATTACCTGGACGAGCAGAGGGTTGAGCGCCGAATAGACGTTGTACGGCGAAATGTCCGGAATCCCGGAAATCAGGATGTCGCACTGGCCTTTCACGGGAATCTCATATTGCCGATAATTTAGCTCGAGAATTTTTTCATGCACGGGCTCGGTCCTTCCCGCGTAGCAGCCGATCAACTCGTACTGTGCCGGAATCGCGTGCAGCATTTTTCGCCTTGCGCCTCTCGGCAGCTTAGAAAAGGTCCGTTTCATCGCCTCCCATTTCAAACGGTCGGCGAATGAGAACTCGTCCTCGTTTCGCGTGAGGATGTCGTAACCCTCGCCAAACATTTTGTTGTTCAGAGCCGTTTCGATATGGAAAACTTTGCAATGCTCGTCAACCAATTTCCCGAGTCGATTGACCTTGTGGTTCAGCTCGGACGCGGGAGGATCCATATAGGAATGCGAATCGCGTATCGTCTGAGGCTCGTGGTGGCACCGCAGGCTCTCGTAATCACACAACCCGACCGCAACCGATTTGTGCCCGCCATCCATCGGCACGAGGTTGATATTGACGTATATCAACAGGTCGCTTTCCATGCATCGCCTGTTCAAACGCAGCGGTTCGTTGTGCCGCGTGTGACCGATCGTTACAAGCGCGTTATCATCCTCTGCGTCGTGGTTGTAGAAACGTTCAGGATGAAATTCGTCAAAGATCTTCGAACCGACCATCCGCTTCATTTCCCACTCGGTCATCTTGCGGTGGAGCGAATTTGCGATTATCAGGTGCACGTCATCCACGCCGTTCGCCGCTAACAGATCCAGCACCACCTCAAGCATCGTCTGACGCATGTCGGGCAATGCCATCGGCGGAAGCGGCAGCGAGATGTCATCCATCGCGATCGTCACGCGCATCCCGGGTTCGAGCAGCGCGTAAAGCGGCTCCATCTCAAGCGGATGATTGACCGCGTAACGTATCGCTGCCTCGCGATTCGGCAGGCCCTTTATCGACGGGTTCGGATAAATCACCCGCGTACCGATCGGAATATCCTCAAGAATAAAATCCTCGCCGTTCGGCATGATGCGCGGGGCGGAGTCCTTGTCGATGTAAACGATCGATTCGTGTGTTTTGCGGCGTAACTGCAAAGCCATAATTAGTAACGTTATTCGTCTGGATGTCCGTGACGACACGGCAAGATGTGTATATACAAGCCGTGCGTGGATCCTGATCTAAAGAAAAGGCTTCCCGCGCCGCTGGGATTAATGTTGAGCCCGTGCTCGTCGCCGTTAATGTAGGCAAGAATATAGTTTGCCAAAAACTCTAATGAATTAGCGTCGCCTTCGATTAGGACCTCGCTGTCTTCAAGCAAACTGACTTTCAATTCCGCACCACTATCCGCGAAATGATCAACCACCTCATTGGTCGAGGCCGTCACCTCTCTTGCTCTAACTAATTTCATTTCAAATCCAAAACCGCCCAATCATGCTGCCGAGCCGTTTGCTTTAAACGAATATCCGGGCACACTGCCACCGGATGTCCGACGATCGAGAGCATCGGCAGGTCCGAGATCGAATCGGAGTAGGCGAAGCTTTCAGAAAGATTGATGTTTTCGCGTTCGGCATACTCGCGGATCCACTTTGCCTTTGTCGCGGAGGCCATCACGGGCGGCAGGACGCGGCCGGTGGCGTAGCCGTTTACGAATTCGAGACGGTTCGCAACGTAGTCGTCGATGTTCAAATGTTTCATAAGGCGGTCGATCGTAAAGTCCAGGGCTCCGGTTAGCACGACCTGGCGTTGCCCG
>DATFEW010000316.1:0-3726 GCA_035250805.1 Pyrinomonadaceae bacterium | reverse complement strand
TTCGACCTGCCGGCGGTTGTAGCCGTTCGGTTTGCCGAGCTCACCCAGCTCGGCGGCGTGGTAATCGAGGGAGTGAAGATCGGCGAGGTTTTGAATAAAGCTGCGACAGACTGATCGCTGTAATTCGGAGGGCCGTTCCAGTTCGTCAGGTGACGTGCCTCGAATAATGAGGCCGTTTCGCCGCTCCATCAAATAGAACTCAGATCCGATCACAGATTCGTCTTCACAAAACAGCAACGGCTTCGGAGCGGGCGGATATACATTCGAAAGTTTTGACAAGACCTCAAATTCTCGCTGCATGTCGTGGGCTGTCTTAACCGTGTTTCCGAACGGCGGCCGACGAAGGACATATTCGTCGCTGCCGGCCCGAATTAGGTAGGTAAGATTCGAGCTGCCCGCAGGAAACTGTTCGATTCGAATCTGGGTCGTACCGAGAAACAGCAAGGCCTGAAGATAGACGGCGAGGTTCGCGCGATCGATCTCTTCGCCCTCTCGAACCGTCGCAGTTTCCGGCATCACTTCTTCTTTTTAATAATTGTGATCTTTACCTTAAATTCTCCGGTGTTACCCTCAGGGGCGTCGTCGTTAACAGTCAACCACAAGATACCGCTTCTGGTAACTTTGATCTCCTTCGACTCACCGTAGACCCAGGTTTGCGTCGGCCGGTACTTTTGTCCGCTGCCCAGCGTAATTCGTCCAACGAGACCATAACGCAGCTTAGTATCGAGCGGATAGTAGCCCGCGGGCTGTTCCGAGAATTTTGTAGTTCCTTCCGGGCCATGCACTCCCCACGAACTGCCTACATCAACCTCGCCCGTCGCATCGAGCCGGACAATGTCGCCCGCGACTACCGTGATCTCCGTGTTGACCCACTTCATTCCAGAATCTCCCGGAATGACCATTTCTTTTTCAGTTTGCCCAAAGATAGGGCTGACAAAAACTGCGATCGCGAAAAAAGCTGCGGCGGCAATGCCCGGATAGCAGAACATGTAGAGAAATATTCTATTCATTTATAACTCCGTTTCTAACTTGTTAAGAGTATTTGGGTGATTTCAGACTATTTGCGAACGATCACAGTTAATCACATAACCGATACCGTTGGGAACAACTATTTACACTCCATCGGGCGCGCGACAACCGTCACCGCGACCTATGGTAGAATTCGCCGGTATCGGCAAAATGGACTTCCAACTTTCCAACAAAACTAACGCGTTTCTGGGTCGACTGTCTGCGTTTATGGATGAGCACATTTATCCGAACGAAAGACGTTACCAAGAGGAAATAGAAACGGGCGACCGATGGCATTCGGTTGAGCTGATCGAAGAATTGAAGATTCAGGCGAAAGCCGAAGGACTTTGGAATCTTTTTTTGCCAGACATCTCCGGTCTGTCGAATCTTGAGTATGCGCCGCTGGCAGAGATGATGGGCCGGGTTACGTGGGCGTCTGAGGTTTTCAACTGTTCTGCACCGGACACGGGCAACATGGAGGTTTTACATCTCTATGGGACGGCAGAGCAAAAAGAAAAATGGCTGAAACCACTCCTGTCTGGCGAGATCCGTTCGTGCTTTTCGATGACAGAGCCGGACGTTGCTTCGTCAGACGCTACGAATATCCAAGCGTCTATAAAGGCGGACGGTGACGACTACATTATTAACGGAAGAAAGTGGTGGTCGACCGGTGGCGGCGATACTCGTTGCAAACTTTCGATCTTTATGGGCAAGACCGATGAATCCGCGCCGAAGCATTTGCAGCAGTCAATGATCCTGGTCCCGATGAAAATACCCGGGATAAAAGTTGAACGCATGCTCAATGTAATGGGGTTTGACGACGCACCGAACGGTCACGCCGAGATCACATTTACAAATGTCCGTGTTCCGAAAACTAATCTTCTTCTCGGCGAGGGCCGCGGTTTTGAGATCGCACAAGGGCGTCTGGGCCCAGGACGTGTTCATCATTGCATGCGGCTTGTTGGCATCGCGGAGCGATCGCTTGAATTGATGATCGAACGCGCAAAGGCGAGGACGGCATTTGGAAAAACCGTTGCCGATCAAGGCGTCGTCCGTCAGTGGATGGCAGAGTCTCGATGTGCGATCGATCAGGCGCGGCTGCTTGTTCTCAAGACCGCGTGGCTGATGGACGTTGCAGGAAACAAAGCCGCGCGCAAAGAGATCGCGATGATCAAAACCGTCGTTCCGCAAATGGCGCTCAAGGTTATTGATCGAGCCATTCAGGTCCACGGGGGTGCAGGACTATCGCAGGACACGCCCCTGGCAGGATTTTGGATCTACGCGCGTGCGCTTCGCCTTGCTGACGGCCCTGATGAGGTGCATCTTGAATCAGTCGCCAAAATGGAACTCGGCTAGCAGAAGCCTGACCGTGAGGGAGGACTGAGAGGACCGACTTCTATTCCAAGTTAGCCCTACCTTACGGTCAGGCCTCCACTTCGGTCATTCTGAGCATTTTCCCGTCGCCCAGTGTGTTCAACATGACAAAAAAGTGTTGACACTGACTGCCAAACAATGTAATTTAATTGAGTAACGGTGTTAAACCACCGTCCCCTTCGCCACCTGATGCGAAATTGTTTACTCAAGAAACACACACAAAATCCGGACTCGTAAGAGATCGGAAACCGAACCGATTCGGACTCACGGGCATTGCACTCAGTTGACCTATCCGCGAAAAGTCCTCTCGATGCTTGCATACTCAGGGGTGGCTAAAATCTTCAAAGTCCCGTGTGTCCAATTCGATTCGTATAAGTTCGCCCGGCAAGCCCGGATCAAAAGCCCAACAAGGAGCTAAATAAAAATGGTGTTCGGTAAGAAGAGAAGCGTCGCCGGTTTAGACATCGGTTCAAGCTCGGTGAAAATGGTCGAACTCGAAGGCAAAGGCAATCGCTATAGCCTGGCGGGTCTTGGCTTTGAAAATATTCCGGATGAAACGATCGTCGACGGACAGATCATGGAGCTGAACGCCGTGTCGGACGTTATCCAGAAGGTATGTGTTAACCACAATATCAAAGCAGACCGAGTCGTCACCGGCGTGAGTGGACACTCCGTCATCATTAAGAATATTGCGCTCCCGGCAATGAGCGATGAAGAACTCGAAGAATCGATCGACTGGCACGCCGAAGAGCATGTCCCTTACGATCTTGCTGACGTCAGCCTGGATTACCAGGTAACCGGACGCACACATGATTCGATCCAGGTGCTCATCGCTGCTTGCAAGCGAGACCGTATAGAAAACATTCGTCAGGCCATCCAGCTCGCGGGCAAAGAGCCCATGGTGATCGATGTTGATACGTTCGCCCTTCAGAACTGCTACGAAGTCAATTATCAGCCGGACGAATCTCAGGTGGTAACACTTCTTAATATCGGCGCCTCAACGATGAACGTCAATATCGTAAAAGGTACGCGGTCGCTGTTCACTCGCGACATCACCGTAGGCGGCAGCCAGTTCACAGATGTGCTGCAACGCAGCCTCGGGCTCAGTTTCCAACAGGCCGAAGCAGTAAAGCGCGGCGTGGTGAACGCGGTCGACGGCGTCCAGGAAAAAGCCATTGAGCCATTGATCGGGAATGTCACCGAGATCGTTGCGATGGAGATCCAGAAGACATTTGACTTCTACCGCGCAACGACCGAAGACAATCGGACGGTTGTGCAGAAGATCCTTATCTCCGGCGGTGGCTCGAAGCTGCGGGGACTCGCAGCCGACCTATCCGCCCGCCT
>DATFEW010000313.1:0-3194 GCA_035250805.1 Pyrinomonadaceae bacterium | reverse complement strand
CTTTGTTGCGAGCGAATTCGCGCTGGTATCAGTTCGAAAATCACGTATTGAGGCCAAGGCTGCCGAGGGTGATCCCGCTGCGACGCGTCTCGTGGGGATGCTAACGAACCTCAATGCTTACATCTCCGCAACCCAGCTTGGAATTACTCTGTCGTCACTCGGCCTAGGTTGGATCGGTGAGCCCGCGGTAGCATCAATGCTTGATCCCTTGTTCTTTTGGCTGGCACAGATCACGGGCATAACCTTTCTACAGTCACCAGCCCTTTTACATTCTATTTCTTTCATTATTGCATTTTCGATCATTACAGCTTTGCACATTGTATTTGGTGAGCTTGCCCCCAAAACTGCGGCTCTCGAGTTGTCGGAGCGCATTTCTTATCTGGTTGCGGTACCGCTCCAGCTCTTCTATAAGGTGTTTTATTATCCGATCCGTGCACTTGACTGGGCCGGGACAAAAACCGTGCGAATTTTTGGCCTGCATCCATCCGAGCATGGCTCAATTTACACCGAGGACGAGATACGACAGTTGATCCGGGTATCTCGAGCGAGCGGACATTTGAATGAGGAAGAGCAAAAGCTGATCGACAAAGTATTCGAATTTTCCGAAACCACGGTCAAGGAGGCGATGATACCGCGCACCGAGGTCGTCGCAGTTCAGGATACGTGCACTCTCGACGAGATCGCCGGCATATTTCGGAAGTATGGATACTCGCGAATACCCGTTTACCGCGGATCGCTCGATGATATTGTCGGTATGGTCCACGTGAAAGACGTCTTGGCAACACTGACCCACCCGACTGCGTACGATCTAAAAGCGATAATTCAAAAGCCGCAGTATGTAGTTGATACGGCCCGTCTGGAGGACGTCCTGCGGCAGATGCAGCGTGAGAAGTTCCATTTCGGTTTTGTTGTGGACGAGCATGGCGGCGTGGAGGGGATAATCACGCTCGAGGACCTGCTCGAAGAGATCGTCGGTGATATTTCGGATGAGCACGACGAAGAGGTGAATGAGCAGATCCACGAGGAACCCGACGGCACATGTCTGTTGGAAGGCGGCCTCGCCGTTCGCGACCTTAACAAGAGGCTCGGATTGAACTTGCCGGTTTCCGACGGCTACACGACAGTGGCCGGGTTTATGATGGCCGAGGCGGGGCAACTGCTCGGTGAAGGCGACACCGTAAAACACAACGGCCATGTTTTCAAAGTAGAGAAGGCTGCAAACAGGCGCATCTTGCAAGTAAGACTTGAGCGCTCGGAATCCGAGGACCAATCCGAGTAGCAGTTTGAACGCTGACCGGCAGACAGAACGGATTCATATTCGCTTAGAATCCGGTTTTTCCGTCTGATCCCTTAGATCCGCGTCCAAATTGTTTCACTTAACTTCTTAGTTTTGTAATTCGGCCTTTCGAATATACGATTTAGAAAGTCTCACTTTTCAAACTGGGGCAGAACTCGCATGAGCTTGATCGAGCAAGTTTGGGCACGGGAAATTATGGATTCCCGCGGCAATCCGACCATTGAAGCCGAGGTCATTCTGGAAGACGGAACCATCGGGCGGGCGGCTGTGCCGAGCGGTGCGTCTACGGGCGAAAACGAGGCGATGGAGCTTCGGGACGGCGACGATCTGCGATACCTGGGTAGGGGCGTGTTGAACGCGGTCGAGAATGTTAATGAAAAGATCAGTGTCGAGGTCGAAGGCCTGGACTGCCTTGATCAAACGCTCATCGACGAGACGATGATCGGGCTAGACGGCACGTCAAATAAGTCAAAGCTGGGGGCGAACGCGATGCTCGCTGTGTCACTCGCAAATGCACGTGCGGCAGCAGCGATCATGGAAATACCGCTGTACCGTTATATTGGTGGTGCGAATGCAAAAACGCTTCCGGTTCCGATGATGAACATCCTGAACGGCGGCGCACACGCGGACAACAACGTCGATTTTCAAGAGTTTATGGTGATGCCGGTGGGCGCCGCGAGCTTTGCAGAAGCATTGAGGTGCGGAGCTGAGATTTTTCATAACTTGAAGAACGTTCTAAGGTCTCGCGGATATTCGACCGGGGTTGGTGATGAGGGCGGTTTTGCTCCGAACCTGAAGTCGAATGCGGAAGCGGTTGAAACCATTTTGGAGGCCATCGGAAAGGCTGGTTACAACGCTGGCGAGAACGTTATGCTCGCTCTCGATCCAGCAGCCAGCGAGTTTTACAAAGACGGAAAATATATCTTCAAGAAAAGCGACAAACGCGAGCTTTCGTCTGGCGACATGGCAGCATTCTGGACCGATTGGTGCGATAAATACCCGATAATTTCTATAGAGGACGGCATGGCAGAAAGCGATTGGGAGGGCTGGATAAACCTGACCGGCTCTGTCGGGGAACGTGTTCAGCTAGTTGGTGATGATCTTTTCGTGACGAACGTAAAGTTTCTTCAAAAGGGAATCGACGAGGGTGCTGCAAACTCCATTTTGATAAAGGTAAATCAGATCGGCACGCTCACCGAAACGCTTGATGCCATCGAGCTCGCACGCACTAACAATATGACGGCTGTCATATCACACCGCTCCGGCGAAACAGAAGACACGTTCATCGCCGATCTTGCCGTTGCGACGAACGCCGGACAGATCAAGACCGGCAGCCTTTGCCGCTCGGACCGCATCGCAAAATACAATCAGCTTCTCCGTATCGAAGAGGATCTGGGCGAATCGGCCCGCTACCCGGGACGGAAAGCATTTTATCAGATCGGCAACTAACCACTTGTCACTAAGCACTATCCATTGAAGAGATCAGTTTCTTCAGTGACTGGTGGATAGTAAGGAAAATGAACATCCGCGAAGCGCTTCTTGAGGTTCATTCAAAAGAACAAGCGAGTAAGATAACAAATTACGTCGGTGACGATCCTAAGCGGTTTGCCGAACTGATGAACTACCTTTGCGGTCCGAATTACCGGCTCTCGCAGCGGGCCGCCTGGCCCGTCAGCTATTGCATCCAGCGGCATCCCGAACTGGTAAAGCCATATTTCAACACCCTGACCAAACAATTGGAGCGCGAAGATGCTCCCGCTGCGGTCCGGCGAAACGTCGCGCGGCTATTGCAGTTCGTCGAGATCCCGAAGCGATACGAGGGGCGTATATTCGAAGCTTGTTATGCACTTTTGTCGAACCCGTCCGAGACCGTCGCCGTACGAGTCTTTTCTATGAC
>DATFEW010000285.1:0-5066 GCA_035250805.1 Pyrinomonadaceae bacterium | reverse complement strand
TGGTTGTGGTCGGAGATCGCCTCGCGATACAAGAATACCGATCCCGAGCGGGTATTTTTTGAGATCCGGAATGAACCGCACGATCTAAACGCGCAACAATGGCGCGATCAGGCCGAAGCTATCATGACGGCGATCCGAAAGATCGCGCCCGATCACACGCTGATCGTCGGATTTCACGATTGGAACTCCCGGACTGCGATGCTCGAGTCGAAACCTTTTCAAGATTCGAATATCATCTACACGTTTCACTACTATCATCCGTTCCTTTTCACTCATCAGGGAGCCACGTGGTCGAGCGAAGGATTGCCGGAATCGCGTAACATCCCTTTCCCTGCGATCAAAGATCAAAAGCTCATTGTGCCTGAGACCGCCAAGGGAAAATGGACGGGGCAGTTGTTCGAATCGTATTCGGAAGATGCGAACGCCGAGCGAATGTTTCGGGATCTGAAGGAAGCCAGAGAATGGTCGGATAGGCACGCGGTGCCGATCTTTGTCGGGGAATTTGGCTCTTACGGTAAGTACGCGTCGGAGGACTCTCGATGCAGGCACGCCGAGGCAGCATACTCAGCACTCGGAAAGCTGCAGATTCCCAACGCTTGGTGGGAATGGGATGCGGGCTTCAATATGTTGAAGCCAGGTATCGGCGAACTTTCGGACTGCATGCAAAAGGCAGTGAACATTTATCGTGCAGCGGCGGCCGCTCGCAACTAAGAATTTTATGAACAGACCCTTTGTTATCGGGCTTCTCATACTCGCTTTCCTTTCAGTTATGCCGGGCGCATCAATGTCGCAGACGACCGACACGGCCTTACGAAATGCTCGGCGCAACCTGATGCCTGTTCCGTCAAGCGTCGTTTGGAATGATCAACGGCTGCCCGTTACAAAAAACTTCAAAGTAGCTGTTCAAGGGCAGACCGATGCGCGGCTGCGTAACTATATTTCCCGCGCGGTTCGACGGCTTGAGGCACGCACAGTACTCGAAATGCCGCGTGACTTTGCGACTGGCGTTAATGATGCGACGTTGGTTGTCGAAACACGTTCCACTGGTAACGCAATCCCAAAATTAGGAGATGATGAATCTTACGAGTTAGCGATCTCTTCCACTCAGGCCAAGATCTCGGCCCCGACCACCGTTGGTGCCATGCGCGGGCTCGAAACTTTCTTACAGCTATTGGAGGGCGACAAAACCGGCTTTTATTTCCCGGGCGTCTCGATCTCCGACCGGCCACGATTTGCATGGCGGGGATTGATGATCGATTCGGCCAGACATTATCAGCCGATGGAGGTCCTCAAGCGGAATCTCGACGCAATGGCGGCCGTGAAATTGAACGTACTTCACTGGCATTTGACGGAAGACCAGGGATTTCGGGTCGAAACAAAGAAGTTTCCGGAGCTTCATCAGATGGGATCGGATGGACTGTTTTACACGCAGAACGAGGTTCGCGAGATCATCCAGTACGCCGCAGATCGGGGCATCAGGGTGATGCCCGAATTCGATATGCCGGGACACGCGACAAGCTGGCTCGTTAGCCACCCGGAGATCGGCAGCGCCCCGGGACCTTACAAGATCGAACGACAGCCGGGAATTTTCGACCCGACGCTGGATCCCACTAACGAGAAGACCTACAAGCTTCTGGAAACGTTTTTCGCGGAAATGGCCACGTTGTTCCCGGATGCGTACATGCACATCGGCGGCGACGAAAACGAAGGAAAGCAATGGACCGCCAATCAAAATATCCAGGTGTTCATGCGGGAAAAAGGGATCAAGGACAATCATCAACTGCAGACCTATTTCAATACGCGGATTCTAAAATTCCTGCAAAAGAACGGAAAAATAATGATGGGCTGGGACGAGATATTTCAACCGGATCTTCCGAAGGATGTCGTCATACACTCATGGCGCGGGCAGAAGGCGCTGGCCGAGGCGGCCAAGCAAGGGTTTCAAGGCGTGCTGTCTAACGGGTACTACATAGATCTGGCTTTTCCGGCGTCGCAGCACTATGTTGTAGATCCGGTGCCGACCGACACAACGCTTTCGGCGGAGGAGCAGAAACGCGTACTCGGCGGCGAGGCAACGATGTGGAGTGAGTGGGTTTCGCCGGAAACGATCGATTCCCGTATCTGGCCGCGAACGGCAGCGATAGCAGAAAGATTATGGTCGCCTCAGAACGTTAACGACGTAGATGATATGTATCGCCGGCTCGCGGTGATCGAGCATCAGCTTGAAGAGCTGGGCTTGACACATCAGCGAAACCAAAAAGTTCTGCTTCGTCGATTGACAATGGGAGGGGACACTTCCGCGCTCGAGGCGCTTGTGTCGATCATCGAACCTGTAAAGGAATATCGGCGGTATCAACTTCGTCCGCAAACCATGCTGTCCCCGCTCACCGGATTGATAGATGCCGCTCAGCCGGACGCTAAAGGCGCTCGTGCCTTTAACCGAGCCGTCGGTCAGCTTTTGGCAGGAGTGGATGCGGCGGAGAATGCGGCGAAGATCCGCGCAATCGTCACGAAATGGCGCTCCGCGGAAACGGGACTGCAGGCTGTAATGGAGAAGTCGCCTGCGCTCGCAGAAGCGCGGCAGCTTTCTGAAGATTTTCGAAATTTAAATCAGATCATACTCGAGGCGCTTGACGCGAGGGAGAAAAATCCCGTACCAACTGCTGAGTGGCACGCGGCCAAAACGAAAGCGCTCGATGAGATCGCAAAACCAAAAGCGGCGCTTGAGATCGTAACCGTTTCCGGAGCAAGGAAGCTTGTGGATGCCGCGGCCGGACCAAGGGCTAACTAAACTCAATGTCCGAGAATCAAACCCAAGATCGCCTTGTCTCACTCGATGTATTCCGCGGGATCACCATCGCAGGGATGATCTTGGTGAATAATCCCGGAACCTGGTCGGCGATCTACGGCCCGCTCAAACACGCGGAATGGCATGGCATTACGCCGACCGATTTCGTTTTCCCCTTTTTTCTTTTTATCGTCGGAGTCGCTATTCCGTTCGCGTTATCCAAGCGTATTAAAGAAGGCATCTCGCGTGCGGTCTATTTGAAGATCGTCACCCGTGCGGCATTGATCTTCGCTCTCGGCATTTTGATCTCCGCAATACCTTTTTTCAATTATTCCAACACCGATTCACCGCAATTGGTAAAACTATTTATCACACTCGGCTTGTCGGCCGCGTTGTTCCTTTATCTAGCTGATCGTAAAAAGATCGCCGGTATTGTCGTGGGAATTTCCGCTCTCGCGATTCTGGGAATGTACCTGGCCGGTACGAATGTAGTCTGGTATGACATTTCGACGATGCGAATACCCGGTGTTCTGCAAAGGATCGCGGTTTGCTATCTGATCGTCTCAATAATATTTCTGCACACTAATTGGAAGCAGCAGGCAGGCATCGGCGCCGCGCTCCTTCTACTTTACTGGTACCTAATGACCGCAATACCGGTACCCGGATGCGAAGTGACCACGATCGATGACAAGGCGTGCAACCTTGCCGCGTATCTGGACCGGATAATACTGACCGAGAATCACCTTTGGAGCCAGGGCAAAGTATTCGATCCTGAGGGTATCCTTTCCACCGTGCCGGCCCTGGTCACGACTATCTGCGGCGTCCTAACGGGAACGTGGCTTTTGACGGATCGCTCCCGAATTGAAAAGGCAGGCGGTATTTTTTTCGGAGGAACGGTACTCCTCGCGGCGGGTTGGTCCTGGAGCCTTTTGTTTTCCTTGAATAAAGCGCTTTGGACAAGTTCGTACGTGCTTTATACAGCAGGCTTAGCATTATTGACCCTAGGCTTTTGCTACTGGCTGATCGATATTAAAGGTTACAAGAGCTGGTCGAAACCGTTCGTCATTTTCGGCGTGAACGCCCTCGCTCTTTATGTATTTTCCGGGATACTGTCCGGCTTGCTCGGTGACATAAAGGTGCCGGGGCCCGAGGGAACCGAGCTTACGCTGCACGGCTGGATCTTCGGTAATCTCTTTCTTTCCTGGGCCACGCCGATCAATGCGTCGTTAGCTTTTGGTGTGTCATACGTTCTCTTTTGGCTGTTCCTGATGTGGCTTCTTTATAGAAAGGGGATTTACATCAGGGTCTGAGGACTTGCGCAAACGACGTAAGGAATATAGATGGAAAAGGTTGTTGCGGGAATAGACATCGGCGGTACGAATATCTCGATCGCGGTCGCAGAAACGGGCGGCGAGGTCGTATCAAAATGTAAGTTGCCGACTCAGTCCTCTTTGGGTCCATTTTCAGCCTTGAATAGAATGTCGGAAGCGTTGGAGAAAATGCTCACCGGGGAGCCTTCCAACCTCGAAGCAATCGGAGTTGGCAGCCCTTCACCGATCGACATTCGAAGGGGCTTGATAATGTCGCCGTCGAATCTGTTGGAATGGTCCGAATTCCCGATCGTGGATCTGTTGAATGATCGCTTTGGTGTACCCGTGAAACTGGAAAACGATGCGAACGCAGCGGCGGTCGGTGAGTGTATATATGGAGCTGGACGTGGCCATAAGAACATTTTCTACCTCACTGTTTCAACTGGTATCGGCGGCGGGTTAATTATTAATGGCGAGCTATATCACGGAGTTTCTACGGCCGCCGGTGAAATTGGCCACACGATCATCCAGCCCGATGGTGTTCTTTGCAATTGCGGCTTACGTGGCTGTCTCGAGACTATATGTTCTGGCGTTCACATCGCACGTCGGGCTAGGGAGAGACTGGAGAACGGTGAAGCAAGCATTCTCAGTGGAATGGTATCTGATATCAACTCTATAACAGCTAGGACAGTGGTCGAGGCCGTGCGAAAAGGGGATCCGCTGGCGACGGCGATCTGGGACGAGACTTGTCATTTTTTGGCGATCGGTATCGCCAACGTGATCACCTTGTTTGCCCCCGAGATCGTCATCGTCGGCGGCGGTGTAGCGGCGGCGGGCGATCTGCTTTTTGGGCAATTAAGGGAACGTGTGCCCCACTTTGTTTCGATGGTGCCCGCTGACAAGATCAATATAGTTCCGGCGCAACTTGGGACCGAAAGCGGGCTATATGGTGCGGTGGCTATTGCCCG
>DATFEW010000073.1:0-15535 GCA_035250805.1 Pyrinomonadaceae bacterium | reverse complement strand
GTCCGAACCACCCGTCGGGATGTCCCAAACGAAGTTCGTGCTGAAACGATGCGTGCGGTCAAAATCGGAGAGTCCCCGGTTGTTATCAATGTTGCGCGCGTCGCCTTGGGCGATAAATCCGCTGTTCGGGACGTCAGGTTTTCCGCCGCCGGCTGTACTGCCCGGATCGGTGGACATTACGTCGATCGATTTTGAAAAAGTATAGGCCACATTGAACTGCAGGCCCTGTGATAAACGCTTGGTAAGGCTGAACTGCCCGCCGTGATAGTCCGAATAACCGATCGACTGCAGCAGCAGCGCCTCAGGAACGTTGAATCCGAGGATCGGAACGCGAGCCTCAAAGTTGATAACTGCGCCTGCCGCGTTCGCAAGGTTGAGGTCAGTTTGTCCGGTAACCGAGTTGAAGAAACCGAATGCCCGCCCCAAACCGCGTGCACGTGCGGTACTTCCAGGATTCAAGGCCCCGTTCGGCGAACCGGCCGCGACGTACGCCTGATTGAACCGCTCGAAGATATGGTCCGGTGTGGCAGGGTCGTTAAGGTCGAAGCCCTGGTTCAGTGCTGTGGCGATCAAAAGGTTCTTGCCTTTTGTGCCGACATAACGTGCTTCGAACATCAGGTTGTTCAAGAACTCATACTGGAAGCCGACATTCCACTGATGGACGTACGGCGTTTTGAGGTTCCGGTCTATCGCACGAAATTCGAAGGTTTCGGCGATGTTTCCTCGGATACAATTTACTCCGGTCGACGGGACGCATCCTGAGCCCTGGGGAGTTCCGCGCGAATCCACAAACACTGGCGTGTTGTCACGGATCGAATATGTTCCGCCTGTGCCAGAGCTTCGCAAAATGCGGAACGGAAGCCACTGATTCAACGGAATGTTGGTCGGAACACCCGAAAACGCGGTCGGAATAGAAACATTTCCGCTCGGCACCGTGATCTCAACCTCGCGGAGGAAAGGATAGTTGGAGAACACGGTGTTGATGAATGCAGCAGACGGCCGATCGTAAAAAACACCGTAACCGCCACGAATTACAAATTTATCTGAAACTGCATATGCAAATCCGATCCGCGGGGCGAAATTGTTGGTGTCCTGGCCGTTCAGCGTATGCCTGCTGTTTGCGACCTGCGTAGCCGTGACCGCCGTGTCGACGATGGAAAGGCCAGTCGACGTCGTGTTGTTCGGAATTATGAAGCCGGGTGACGGGTCGTCACACAAGGCATTGGTTCCGCTGCTGGTGAAACACGGCAGGAAAGGATCGAGATCGAAGTTGCCGATACGGCCGTTCTTCTCGGTCGGCCACATGAACAGTTCGTATCTCAGGCCAAAATTAATGCTCAGCTTCTGGTTCACTTTCCAATCGTCCGTAATGTAAAAGCCAAAATCCTGGAACCGAAAGCTCTTATCGGTAAGGCCGTACTGGGTATCAGCTTCTTGTGCATTGCCGGTAAGAAGCTGGGTGAACGAATCAAACTTTTCGAATTCGGTCGCTTGCTCCTCCGGCAGATTCGTATCGTACTGATGTCGTTTCCACTCGCCGCCAAACTTAATGTTGTGATTTCCTTTGATCCAATTGACGTTGTCGCCGAGCGAGTAGGTTATTTGCTTTCGACGGTTGAATGAATCATTCGGGCCTCCGAACGAGAAGTTCGCGATGTTGTTTCGGCCTATGTAGTGTCCAAGCCGAGTGGTCGCGACGCTGGGATCGAATGTACTAGCCGGATTGTTAACGCCGATAAACTCGTTAGTGAAGTCGCCCGTCGAAAAATCGGGGGTCAGGGCCCGCGTGTTATTGAGCCAGTAAAATCCGAAACGGACTTCGTTTATGAGGCCCGAATTGAAAATATGCGTATCGCCGATCGAGAGGGTCCGATTGCGGTCGTCTCGCTCAAGGACCGTCGGCGATGCAAGACTGTTCGGATCCGGGAAGGAATCCAGGCCCGGAAAATCCGAGTAAAAGAACGTACAGCTCAGCGTATTCTTGCTGCTCAATTGGCCATCAAGCCTTGTCGTGAATTGGTGCTGGCGAAACGTCGAAGGCTCAACCGTCACAACCTCTACAAGTGGGTTGTTTCGCATTCGCGAACGCATCTGAATGCTCGGGAAATTTCCGAACTGAAAATTGGCCGCGCCCGCTTGATCAACGATTTCTAGAGGGCGGAAATTCGTAATTGAAGGTATATAAAAGCCGCCGGTCACCGGATTTTGGAGATTGAATACTTGAAATGCGTGGTCGCTGATATCCGTTGGCAGCAAGCAGTTAGTTCCGACGATACAGCCGTTGAACTGGTTGAACGCAGCAGCGATCGCCGCTTTTGAACGATCGTCACCAAGCACGCTCAATGCCAGCGGAAGAACGGTCCGCGTACGGGCCGTCGGCACTAACCCCGTGTTTGCATCCGTAAACTGATATCCGCCAAAGAAAAAGAACCTGTCCTTGACGATCGGGCCGCCAAGCGTAAATCCGGCCTCGGTCCGATCGGCCCGGGGCTTTTCGTTACCGCTTTGTTCAAGAAAAAACTCGTTCGAGTTGAACGCCTTGTGCTGACGATAGTAGTAAACAGATCCGTTATATTTATTGCCCCCGGCCTTCGTCACGAGCTGGAAGTTGCCGCCGCCGCTTCGCCCAGTAGAAGCGTCATAAAGAGATGTCTGTAGTTTTACTTCCTGCAACGTTTCCGGGGCGGGTGAAATGTTATCGCTCAAACTTCCTTCGTTGCTTGTGATGTTTGTCGCATCAATGCCGTTAAAGAACAGGCTCGTCGAGGTCGTGCGCGTGCCGTTTACGGACGGCGATTGGTTTCCGTTTCCGTTCACGCCTACTGGTGAGATCTCAGTCGAAACACCCGCTTCGGAACCAAGTAATCCGGTGAAGCTTCGTACCGACGTGGGTGCGCGAACCAGTTGCTCACCGCTGATCTGTCGGGACACCGCAGGCGAACTCGTCTGGACAAGAGGTTGATCAGTGGTGACGTCCACAAAGATATCGGTGCCGCCGACCTCGAGTGAGACTTCGAGCGAACGGACGACTGAGGCCTCAACCTCAGTTGATTGGATAACCGATTTCTTAAATCCTTCCTTTTCATAGGTTACGCTATAGGATCCGACAGGCAGCTGGGTTATGGTCCAGAATCCGTTGTCGTTTGCCACGGCGTTTCTCGAAAGATTTGTTGCAAGGTTTTTGACCGTGACATTACATCCCTGCACAAGAGCTCCGTTCTGGTCTTTTACGACGCCGCTTAGCCCGCCGGTCGTCTGGGCGTACGTGAAAAGACTTGTAGCTGCACATGTAAGAAGTATTGCAAAGAACTTCCGTTTCATATTCTCGATCCTCGTGATGGTTGAAAGTGGATAAACGGGTAGCTTTATTGGGCCTTGCCCAAACCACCCTTGCTTGGTTCGATTCAGTTGATTTCCGTTAGCAAGGACAAGAATATTTTGGGAACGTTAACGAGGGATGAATTGGAGGTTAAAAGAATGTGAAATCTCGAAAATCTAGGCTTTGATCAGGCTTGCTGCCGCCGCCTCGCCCGTCTCGATCGCACCTTCCATAAATCCTTGCCAGTCAGCAAGATGCTCACCTGCAAAGAGGACCTTGCCGTGTGGATGCTGCAGTATCGGTCTAATACCGAACCACTGGCCGGGTTTGTAAAGCGCGTAGGCGCCGTCTGTGAATTTGTCGCGTTGCCAGGCGTAGGAAGCGATGCCCTTGGCGAGCTTTGGCGCGTTCGGATCAAAATCGATGAGGTCGTCCGTTATTATTTTCATCCGGCGGGCGTCAGATTGAGAAGCGAGGACGTCCGCCTTTTCGCCGATCGCATAAGACGTGAGGATACCCTGTTTGCCCGGTTGATTTTGCGTGCTGTGAAAATAAAAATGCGATGTCACATCCGACACCATCGAAAAGTTTTCGTCCTTCCAAAAACGTTCGTCATAAAGAACGCTGTTCTTGCAAATCCGTGCGTAAGTGAGTCTTTCCGCCGCGTCACGCTGCGCGGGCGGCAGTGGCGGGTCGAACTTGATCTTTAAGAGACTGTTGATCGGGATCGTGCAGATGACGGCATCCGCTGGAATTGCAAGTGCAGAGCTTCCGATAACAGGAGTTCCCGGCCTCCTCTCGGCCACGGGTGATTCGGCAAAAACGGTCACGTGTCCAAACTGATGTCTGACACTCTTAACCGTCATCTCGAGCCGGATACTTTCGCGGCCGATCCGCTTTGCAAACTCGTCCGCCAGCCGCGAGTTTCCGCCCGTCATCTTGTAATCCATTTCGTTCTTCGGACTTGATTCGGCGTACTCGGCGAGCGCAGCGAATGCGGAGACATGACGAATGGATTCGCCAAAGTCGGTGCTGTCCATTAGATCACGCAGCAGAAGATCATCATTCGTGAAGCCGATCTTTTCGAGATACGTCCACCAGTCGTATTTATCTAGCTTGGTCTTGGCGAGCGGCGTGAGCTTTTCGTAGCCCGCGATCAGTTTTTCAAACGCCGCCTTAGCCTGCGATGAGAATCCCCATGTGCCGGGACGATAAACACGACCGTCGCGAAGCAGGTGATCTTCGAATTGATGCTTTTGAAGGGGAATATTGAAGTCGTGACAGAGGGCTTTGATGCGTTCGTGGCTCTCGCCGACCCACTCGGCCCCGAGTTCACACACCAGCGATCCCGCGGAAGCCTGACCGTAAGGGAGGGCTAAACCCGTCGGAGTCATTCTTCGTGAAAAAACGCGCCCGCCGATGCGGTCGCGCGCCTCAAGGATCGTTACATTCCACCCTGCGTTCTTAAGTTTGTACGCCGCCGAAAGACCGGCGAAGCCCGCACCGATGATCACGGCGGAGCGCTTTCTTCGCTGCGAAAGAACGTTTGGCGCTAGCGCAATCCCTGCGGACACCGATCCAAGCGTTTTAAGGAACTCGCGGCGGGTATTTTTTTGCGCCATCAAATTATGGTCGTCACGATCTCGCGGATGCTTCGCTGCAGATCACGGTCGTCGGTGATGGGTGAACAGATCGCGACCTCGGCGGCCTCAATGGGCGAAATTCCTTTTGCGATCATCTGGGCGGCGTAGATCAGAAGACGTGTCGACACGCCCTCTTCAAGGCCGTGACCGCGAAGGTTACGCACCTTCTGCCCGATCTTGACCAGGTCTGCGGCTGTGTCTTCGTCGATCCCGCCTTCTTTTGCGACGATCTCCGTTTCGGCGTCGGGCTCGGGGTAATCGAATTCCATCGCAACGAATCGCTGCCGAGTCGATTGCTTCAGATCTTTTAAAATGGATTGATAGCCTGGGTTATACGAAACGACAAGCATGAACTCCGGCGGAGCATCGAGAACTGTGCCGCGCTTTTCTATCGGGAGACGCCGTCGGTCGTCCGTTAACGGGTGGATGATAACGACCGTGTCCTTTCGAGCCTCGACCACTTCATCGAGATAGCAGATCGCGCCGGCGCGTACGGCCGATGTAAGGGGGCCATCGTGCCATACTGTCTCTTCGCCCTCAAGCAGAAAACGGCCTACAAGATCGGTTGATGAAAGATCCTCGTGGCACGCAACAGTGATCAGCGGACGGTTCAGACGATGTGCCATGTATTCAACAAAGCGCGTCTTCCCGCAGCCTGTCGGGCCCTTCAGCATGGCGGGCAACTTCGCAGCAAACGCAGCTTCGAACAGCTCGATCTCGTTGCCGATCGGCAAATAGAACGGCTCATCCGCAACCTTGTATTTCTCTACAGCTAATTCCACGGAAAAATTATAAGAAAATCATTGCTACAGATACACAGGGATGAACACAGATCTTAGACCTATCCTGCATGTCGTGTCATTCGTGGCCCTATTTTCTTACGGTTTGAAGGGACCCCAATCGCCCCAGATCGCAAACGTTGCTCCCAGCGTTTGAATGTTTACAAAGAGCGTTTTGCCGTCTGGCGAAAATGTCGTTCCCGCAAACTCGCCACGCTCCATCTTCGGAATGATATTCTTTGCGAAATCGGCTATTCGACCCTCGGGCGTCAGGATACGAACATAATTATCCGCCGTCCCGCCTTCACCTATATAATCGCTGTCCTCACAGATAAAAAGCAGGTTACTTTTTGGCATCTGGCACAGATTGTCCGGCATGTCGAGCACGACCCGATCGGGGGATTCAAACACGAGCGTCAAGCGACCCTCATCTTTCCTAACGTGATCGTACCGCCAAACTTGTCCGCCCTTTGCGTCACCGCCGCTTGTGGATGTGAAGTAGATCGACCCGTCACGGCACGCGCAGCAGCCTTCTAGCCGATTAAACGTCGCGCCGCCCTTTGCCTTGCCTTGCTTGAAAACCGCGCTCGGGTCGACGTCCGCCTCGGCTGGATCGGGGTTGTCGATCGTCACCCAATTCGTGGTGAAAACTGTTCCTTGTTTCTGTCCTGTCCGGGTATCGTACTGCGGCATGTCTTTAATGGCGAGCATTTGCAGGACGCCGCCGTCCGCGAGACGCTTACTTCGTTTTGGCAAGAAGCGATAAAACCCGGCCTGCACGAAATCCTCGGTTTCATAAACGATGCCCGTCTTTCGATCAATGGCGATAGCCTCGTGGACGAATCGTCCCATTGCCTTCAGCGGAACGGGATTGACTGCAGAATTGAGCGATGCCGGAACTTCAAAACAGTATCCGTGCGGCTTTGGAAAACCGCCTGTCTTAGTGCCTCGCGCGCTGGTTCTGACGGTAGGTCCGAGCGTCGTTTCCTCGCAGGAGATCCAGCTTCCCCAGGGCGTCGGGCCACCGGCGCAGTTGATCAGCGTGCCGGAAAGGCTGACAAAGTCTCGAACGATCGTTCGGTTTTTTGGATCGATCACCAATGTAGTTGTCCCGCCGCCCGCCGTTTTATCGTAAGCGTTTCGTGGGTCGATCGCAGAATTCTCTCTTGGCAGGCTGAGATTCGAGACCTCATGGTTCCGAACGATCCGCAGCTCGTTCTTGACCTTGAAAGTGTGCATCCCATCATGCAGCGTCGGCGTGCCGCGGCCATCGGACATCGCATCGCCTTTCTTGCCGATCACGTTGTACTCGAAGCCTTTCGGTAAGGCAAGAAAGGTCTCGCCGGTATTCTTCGACGCTATCGGGATCAACCCGCCGTAGCCAGGCGAACGAAAAGCTTCGAGATTACCTGTCTTTACGAATGCCTGAGCACGACGACCCAACGAGCTGCTTGCAAGGGCGATCCCGCCGCCGGCCAACGCCATATTTGAGACGAACGATCTTCTGTCCATAAACTCCACGTGTAGCTTTACGATAGCGATTGTCCGGTCAAAACTCAACGCCCGAAAAAATGCTAATCCGGTTGAGTTAGAATACTGTTACGATGGTCAGAATTGTTCAGGTTGAGCAGCCCGAAGAGATCGAATCTGCAAGGATACTGTTTCGGGAATATGAAACGTGGCTCGGAATGTCGCTGTGCTTTCAGGGATTTGAGGAAGAGTTGGTCGGCCTGCCAGGGAAATATATGCCGCCGGAGGGAAGGCTCTTACTGGCCTACGTTGATGACGATCTTGCCGGCTGTATCGCCCTTAGGAAGCTCGAAGAAGGCATTTGCGAAATGAAGCGACTCTTTCTTCGCGAAAATGCTCGTGGGCATGGGTTGGGTAATCAACTCATTGAAAAGCTTATCGAGGACGCCCGTACTATCGGCTACAAAAAAATGCGCCTGGACACCTATCCGCCGAAAATGGGAAAAGCCGTGGGTCTCTATGAGTCCCACGGCTTTGTCTCGATCCCGCCCTATTACCACAATCCACACGACGGCGTCCTATTTATGGAGCTGAACCTCTAGGGTAGACGAGTCGGCTTTCGCGGCATTTTTTCATCCATCATCGCGGTCTGATAAACGAACGCGGCGATGATCGTCGCGGCCTGTTTCATATCCTCAGCCTGGATGCGGTCGAAATTGTCCTGGTTCGAGTGGTGCGTACGCGTGTCGTACTCGATCTCGTCCTGGATGAACTGGAAGCCCGGCAGTCCGATTCGGTCAAATGAAAGGTGATCGGTCCCGCCCGTATTCGAGAGCGTCAACGTCTTGGCACCGAGATCCGCAAACGGTGCGAACCAAGCCTCAAAGTAGGGCCGCACAAGCGGGTTGCCCTGCATATAAATACCGCGAACTCTGCCCGTACCATTGTCCAGGTTGTAATAGGCGGAGAATTTGTCGTAGTTCGCGGTTGTTACTAGCTCTCCCGGCTGCCCCGGGATCCCGGACGGCTTCATTGAACCGAACTGCTGCGTTACGTACTCCCGTGAGCCGTTCAAACCCTGTTCCTCGCCGCTCCAAAGCGCAACGCGAACCGTGCGTCGCGGCTTCAGACCCGTCGCAATAAGGATCCGGGCAGCTTCCATCATCACGGCGCAGCCTGCCGCATTGTCCGTCGCACCGGTGCCCGAATGCCAGGAGTCAAGGTGGCCGCCAAGCATAACAAGCTCTTCCTTAAGTTTCGGATCGGTACCTGGTATTTCCGCCACCGTGTTGTAGCCCATCAGGTCTTCATCGTGGTATTGCGTCTGGATATTCACGGTCATCGTGGGCTTAACCCCGGTCTTAACCATCCGGACCAGGCGATTGTAATCCTCGCTCGCCATCGTGATCTGCGGGATGATCCGTGATTCGTTGTCCTTATTGTAAGCGGCGTTGCGGCCCCGATTGGATGGATTGCCGGGTCCGGGAGCGGCCTGGCCGGCCGGTGCGGGCAAAGGCACGACCGAAGCCGACGAAACAAAAAGCGTGCCGCCGCTGCCGATACGGCTGTTGTCCACCATCACAGCGGCCCCCTCTTCAAGCAAAAATGCAGGGATCCTTTGAGACAACTGCAACAGACGCATTCGCTCTTGCTGTTCCGCTGACGGAGTGCCGGCGGGTGCAGTCGGGAAGCTTGGTGGGCCCGGCATTGGGGCCACCGCCATTTTTGCCAGCTCCTCATCAGTGTAACGCACGGCCAGCGGTGAAAATTCGGCTTTCAGCTCGCGCGGCCTGGTGACAAGAACGATCTTGCCGCGAAGCTGTCCTTTATACTTTGCGAAGTCCGTCTCGTTGCTGATCTCGAGATAAACGACGTCCGAAGTAACGGCGCCCTTCGTGCTCGTCGACCAGGCCTTTGGATAGGCTATGACCGGGAACGAAGTCGGGGAGTTCACCTCTGCCAAAAAACTTTTCAACGACCATCCACGTCCAAATGGCCCCCAAGCCTCGAGCTTCGCATTCTGCATCCCCCATTTCGCCATCGTATCCCGCGTCCACTCGTTCGCGCGTTTCATATTGGGCGAGTTGGTGAGCCGGCCTCCAATAACATCGGTCATGTAGCTCAGGTGCTGCATTACCTGCGACCGCTTGAGCCCCTCTTCCCGGATCATGTCGATGACTTCTTTGGGGGCGGTGTAAACTTTTGCCGGAGCCGTCGCCGAGCCGGTCGTCCCGAGGGTCGCAGGTTGGGCTAATACCAGATTTGGAAGCAGGAATGCGCAAACAATAGCCGCGCAAAGGAATTTTTGCCTAAACATCAGAAATATCTCCTCATTCTATAAATATCGACCTTTTGCAAAGATTTGACTATTTATATCACAAGCGTGGCTGTCAGGAGAGCGTAGGCACAAAAAAGGCCGAAGCAGCAGCCTCGGCCTTGGTCAAGTGAAAGTCGTTCTTATATCAATGAAACACGATCCCGAATCCGATCCTCCAATTGTTCTGAGTGCGGTCCGAAAGGTCTAAATTCTGACTACCGCCGAAGAATATTGGATTGTAATCGAACTGGATGGCCCGGATATCGACACGCGGATGTACCCTGATATCCAACCCGCCGCCAAACACCATCGAAAAGCTGTTGTTGGTTTCCTCGAAAATCGTGACCTGTTCGGGCAGAGGATTGATTTCCAACTCGCAGTCCTCACCTTCACAACGGATCTTCTGATTCGCGACACCAGCTAGTATATGGCCCCACGGTTTAAAAGTGGGACCGTCAACGTCATTGTTCTTGATCTGCACTCCGCCGAGAAATTGTTGATTCCGGTACCTGATCCTGACAAAACCCGGATCTTCGAAAAGTGTCGTATTGTGTGATGAATAATCGAATTTCAAGCCGACCAACCTGGTGAGGTTGCCCGTGACAGAGCCGTTGAAGCCGTGCGCCGTGCGGCGGTTTTCAAAGATCTCTTCGCCGATCTCATCGTTTAGTTCCCCCAAGCCGGTCGAGACGCTAAGGGCCTGATACCCGGCGTAACCCTCCCATCTGCGGAACTCGTTTTGGGCATACGTCGATACGCCCGCAACGGCCACGATCCCCAAGAATGCAAGATACGTAAGAATGTTCTTCATATGTAATTGTTTACTCCTTGTAACCAAGATGAAATTATCAGCGCGCAAAAAGCCGCTGAGGATTAAATTGGGGGGTAGTAGTAGGACTAATGGCAAAAGCCAAGGCTTTGACTTTATAGGGTTTACGGGAACATGTCAACAAAAAATATTCTTGTACGAACCAAGCGGAGCGCGATCAATTTGTGGCCCAGGTAAGCAAGTATCCGGGCGGGACGTTCTTTACGACTAACGGACTGCGTTTCTCTTTTCCAAAGCGTTCCTGCATCAGCTTGCGAAACTTGATCGCCGACGGAAGATAATATCCGTGAGCATACTGGAGGGTACGGAAGATGCATCCCTGCTGCATGAATTTGTCCACTTCATCCAATACAGCATCACGGATGTCGGCAGGCAAAGAGACGAAAGGAAGACACGAAATGATATAGCTTATTTTGCCCAAACCTGACTGCTCGTAGATCTGACACATGTCTGCTGCATTTCCACAAACTATGTTCAAATTTGGGAAACTCTTGCCCACAACTCGAACGAGGGCTTCGTCAAGCTCAATGCCTAGGTATGACCTCTCATCGGGAACCAATTCCTGCAGGAACTTTGTGATCGCACCTGTACCGACGCCCAATTCGATAACAACATTGTCAGCGTCAGGCTTAACACCTTTGAGCATTTCAAGGGCAAGCTCCGGCGAGCTGGGCGTGATGGAGCCGACCTTGGTCGGATTTTTCAGGAACGCGTGGAGAAATTCAATGTTCTCGTTCATTTTTCAGACATCTACGCATTCGGAATGGTCGCTTCCGAACTAACCGTAGTGTTTTCACCTGTATCGCTAAGAGACATTTTATAATCACAATCTTCGTTTTTGCAATATCTGACCGTCCCGTCCTTCTTGGTCGTTTTCTCCAGAAGGACCGGCGAACTGCACTTCGGGCACGTTTGTTTGATCGGCTTATCCCAGTAAACCTCGTCGCACTTGGGGTAATTTACGCACCCGTAAAAGACCTTTCCCCGACGCGATTTTTTCACCGCGATATCGCCGCCGCACTTTGGGCAAGCGATGTCGATCGTCTCTCGCTTTACGTAATCGCACTTCGGATAGTTCGAACAGGCCGTAAACTCACCAAACCGGCCGTGCCTCCGAACAAGATTTGCACCATCCTTCGGACATAATTCGTCGAGCTGGACAGGCGGCGGCAGGGGTTTTTCGTCGCCTTTTGCGATCTTGCGGATGTTTTTGCATTCGGGATAGCCGGTGCAGCCGTAAAACGATCCGAATCGACCCTTTTTCAGTGCCATCTCTCGGCCGCAAAGTTCGCACGGCGCGATCTCTTCAGTTTCGCCTCCGTCTTTAGCCGCATCGGGATCGGCCTTTCGTGCAACCTCCCGCGTATTCTGACATTCGGGGTAGGTCGAGCAGGCAAGGAACTGGCCAAAACGCCCAAACTTTATGACCATTCCCGAGCCGCACTTTTCGCAGATCTCATCGGTGGGTATCGACGTTTTTTTCTTGTTCTTTATGTTCTCGGCCGCATGCTCCAGATCTTTGGAAAACTTTCCGTAGAATTCATGGAGCGCCGCCCGCCAGTCGAGATTTCCATCTTCGATCTCGTCAAGCTCTTCCTCCATCCGGGCGGTGTACGTTGCGTTGAAAATATCGTCGAAGCTTTCAAGCAAAAGGTCGTTCACCGTCATCCCAAGCGGCGTGGGATGAAAACGGCTCTCGATCTTTTCGACGTACTCGCGGTCTTGGATCGTGGTCATGATAGCGGCATAAGTCGAGGGCCGCCCGATCCCTTTTTCTTCAAGCGCTTTTACAAGCGTTGCTTCCGAATACCTCGGTGGCGGCTCCGTGAAATGCTGCTCGGGCGTGATCGAGTTGAGCTTCAGCGTCTCACCTTGGGTCACCGACGGAAGGCTTCGTTCCTCTTCACTTTCGTCCACCTCCTCCGCCCGCTTGGTCTCGGGTGCTTCCTGATACACCTTCAAAAACCCGTCAAATTTTTGGACAGAACCGGTCGAGCGAAATGTGAATCTCCCGGCCGCAATGTCGATAGTTGTCTGATCAAAGACCGCCGCTGTCATTTGCGAGGCGACAAAACGCTGCCAGATCAAGCGGTACAATTTCAGTTCGTCCGGGCCGAGCTTGCTAGCTAGGCTTTCGGGCGTACGCGTAACGTCCGTCGGACGGATCGCTTCGTGGGCATCCTGCGCGGCCTTTTTTGATTTGTAAAAAGTTGGTTTCGCCGGTAAATATTTGTCGCCGAATTCCGAACCGATATAAGAGCGAACCTCTTCCATTGCAGCATCGGAGACTCGCGTCGAATCCGTACGCATATAGGTGATCAAACCCACGGCACCCTCCGATCCAAGCTCGATGCCTTCATAAAGCTTCTGAGCCACCATCATGGTCTTCTTAACGGGAAAGCCGAACTTACGCGAGGCGTCCTGCTGCAGCTTTGACGTAATAAACGGCGGTGTCGGGTTTCGTTTACGCTCTTTTGTCGTGACCGAATCGACAATGAAAGTTTCCTTTTCTGCCTCGGCAACGATGTCGCCTGCTTCTTTCTCGTTCTTTACATGGACCTCACTAGGCTTGAGGTCCTCATCAAACTTTCCGGCCTTTACCGTCTTGTCTTCGATCTTGTAAAGCTTCGAATCGAAATTGGGGGGAAGGGCGGCTGCAAGATTAGCGATAATCGACCAATACTCAGTCTTGACGAAGGCCTCGATCTCGCGTTCACGCTCGACGACCAGCCGCACCGCAACGGTCTGCACGCGCCCGGCCGATAGACGGCCGCCGATCGTCTTCCATAGGATCGGGGAAACCTTGTATCCGACCAGCCTATCGAGCACGCGCCGGGCCTGCTGTGCATCGACAAGGTTTCTGTTTACCTGTTTTGGTTCCTTAAAAGCATCCTGGATCGCGTTCTTCGTGATCTCATTGAACATCACGCGATACACCTGTTTGGCAGGCTTCTTCGGTACGATCTCTTCGGCAAGATGCTGGCAGATCGCCTCACCCTCCCGGTCGGGGTCGGCTGCAAGATAGATCGCTTCGCTCGCCTTCGCCGCCTTTTTCAGCTCCGAGACTATCTTCTTATTATTGCGTTTTTTTGTATCTGGAATGACCTCATAAGTCGGTTCAAAATTATTCTCGACATCAACACCGAGGTCCTTCGCCGGAAGGTCCTTAATATGCCCGATCGACGCCATGACAGTGTAGTCGTCGCCGAGATATTTATTTATCGTTTTGGCCTTGGCGGGGGATTCTACTATTACGAGATTCTTTGACATTTAATATTGTGAGGCTGCTGATCTGTTCGCGCGATGCTGCAGGAAAACTTCATCCGAAAAAAATATGCCAGCCGCATTGAACGCGTCTGACATTCTCACATTTAGCACCCCGCTGCAAAATCAGTCAATGCGAGGCTAGACCTTAAGACATTATTTCAAACTCGTCAACCCTTCACCGTGGCTCATATCTTCCGTGCGTAGTTTTTACCTGGAAGAACACGGATCAGATCGCGGATGTCGAGCCCGACCAATGCAGAGTTCAGATCGCCGAATGACAGGCGGCTTTCTTCAAGCAAAATATCGATATGGATCGAATCATCAGCCGGCAGCAAAGGCCATATGGTCCGTTCGTGCTCGCTGAGGCCCGACGGCATCAATTCCTGTTGATTAGATGCTTGATGGTTGCCTGACGGCTCAAGTTTTGGCGGAAGTATGGCCGCGGCCATATCACTCGGCAGTTCGGCAACGACATCCTGCCACTGTTGAACGAGTTTGGCGCCGGCCTTTATTAAATAATTGGTGCCGTACGAATTGCCGGAGGTGATGTTGCCCGGAACAGCCATCACCTCGCGGTTTTGTTCGGTCGCAAGCCGGGCCGTGATCAAGGAGCCACTGCGCTCAGACGCCTCCACGATCAGCACGCCCAAACTCAGGCCGCTAATAATACGATTGCGATACGGGAAATTGTCTTTGAGCGGCGGCGTGCCGAGTGGGAACTGCGATACCAACGCGCCTCCGGATTCCAGGATCTCTCTTACAAGCCGCGTATTTTCGCGTGGATATACATTATCTATACCCGTACCGAGAACGGCGATCGTTTTGCCGCCGCCGCCGATCGCGCCTCGATGAGCCGCCGCATCGATACCGCGAGCTAAGCCAGACACGATACATATGCCTCTCGAAGCGAGATCGCGTGCCAGCATCTCCGACGCATTTTCGCCATACGTCGAGCACATTCGCGACCCGATCACGGCAACGCACGGCTGCTCAAAACACGTCTGCCAGTCACCTTTTACGTACAGCGTGATTGGCGGATCAGCGATCTCGCGAAGCAGCGTCGGATAACTGCCGTCATCAAGTATCAGGATATCGCCGCCAAGAGCCTTTACATTCTCCAATTCCCCGACAGCTTTCTCTTCAAACTCCCGCTTGAGAATACTCTCGATCGTCTCAGGTTTCAGCCGCAGCGATTCAAGTTCCGTCCTCCGCGCCTGAAACACAGCATCCGGCGACCCGAACCGTTCAAGCAGCTTCGTCGCCGCCCGTGGGCCTACACCTGGTGTCATGTTCAACGCAATCCAAGAAATCATCATTTGGCAGGATATTCTTCTTAGTTTTTCATTATTAGCTATTAGTTATTAGCTGTTAGTTATTTTGGCGGAGGCGTGTGGGAGTCGAACCCACCCAAGTACGCTCTCGCGCACTCACAAACGGTTTTGAAGACCGCGCCCATCACCGGACAGGATGCGCCTCCGAGACTTTTCCGCACGCTGCGCAGAACGCGGCTTGAGGAGTGCGAAGGGGCTTGCCGCAATTCCCACAGGGTGGGCCATAAATAGAGATCTGATGATGCATTATCGCGTTGTGATTGGGTTCGTAAAATCCGGTCATTTGATGATAGACATTTCGGACCTCCTGAAATCTGTCGTCTACTGGCACTCCCTCCTTTCCAAACGCTGCTCTATATAGATCATGGAGCCTAGCGAACTCTTCGTCGTCTAACATTGGAACGTCCATTCTGCATCGCCAACACCACATCACCTTCATGATCTACTCCGAGAGCATCATCGTAACCAACGTCGCGCGCGTTGCAATATCGCTCACCAAAATATGCTCTTCGAGTGTATGCGCGCCGTTGCCTTTTATCCCGAGTCCGTCGAGCACTGGAACACCGAGCGCCGCGACGAA